>JAUNEE010000011.1 GCA_030525705.1 Moraxella sp. | reverse complement strand
AGCATCGGACTGTTAATCCGTGTGTCCCTGGTTCGAGCCCAGGTTGGGGAGCCACATTCTAAAGCCCTTGTTTTTTGCAAGGGCTTTTTTATTGTCAAAAATACTCTTTTGTAATAAAAAGCCCCAATGACACCCCTTTCACTCCCGCCAAAAACTTGGCAAATTCACGAAAAACCCCGCCCGAAGGCACAGTTTAAACTCCCACAAAAAAAGCCCCGCAAGTCATCTTACGGGGGTGGAGAAAAAGAAAATAAACAAATCCTAGAAGGTTTGGTGGTTTTTATGCATACACAATAGCATAAAAATCACTCATTGACAAATGCTATTTTGCTAAGTCCTGTTGTACTAGCCAATGCCAGCACTTGTGCCACAGTGTCATACTTACCCTCTTTATCCGCACGCAGATGAATGGTAGGCTCACTCTCGCCAGAAGATTTCAGCTCAAGCAATATTTGTTCAAGCTCGCCCATCGTCAGCGGGGTTTTGTCTAAAAAAATCTGCCCCGTCTTATCGATGCTCAGCTGAACCACATTCTCTGGCAATTCACTCACCGTGGCTGCGGTTTTTGGCAAATCCAAAGGAACGGTAGGATTTAACACCGTTGCCGTCACCAAAAAAATAATCATCAAAACAAGCATAATATCAATGAGCGGAATGAGATTCATCTCACTCATGCCGACATCATCGTCATCACCCAGCGAAAACGCCATCTTAGTTTCCTTTTATTGATTAGTTTTTTGCCGCATCTGCCAAAATTTCATGGGCAGTGTCATTGGCAAGGTGTAAAATCTTCTTGTTGCTACGAATACTAATATTATAAAAAATCACGGCAGGAATCGCCACCGCCAGCCCAAGCCCCGTCATAATCAACGCCTCACCCACAGGTCCTGCGACTTGAGCAAGTCCCGCTTGACCTGATTTGCCGATTTTATGCAAGGCATGGAAAATTCCCCACACTGTACCAAATAGCCCGATAAACGGAGCGATGGCGGCTGTTGTCCCCAAGATGGGTAGCCCTTTTTCTAGGCGAAACCGCACACGGGCGATTTGGCGTAGTAAGAGCTGCTCAATCACCGTTTTTTTCTGGGTAAACGCCAAATCCGCTAAAGTTGTTTGTGAATTGATGGCGTTTTTTAGCTCATCGACCACCGCTTCACGCTCTTTTTTAGACTGTAGGAGCTTTAAAATACCCACAACCCACGAAAGCACCGACAAAACGAACAGCACAAAAAATAGTGTCTGGCTGACCGCATCGGTATGTTGCCAATATTCAGAAAACATAATTCACCTTGTATTGATTACCAATTAAAATTTATACTAATATTCGCCGAGCCATGTCTTGGCGTACCATCAATCACTTTTGGGTGTAGCTTGGCACGTGCGATTCTTTGTCTTAAAACACGGTCCAGTCCTGCATCACCCGTGCCAGATACACGCACATTACTGATGTTGCCTTTTTCATCGAAGTTAAAGCTTGCGGTTAAGTGCGTATTACTTGGATTAAAGTTGGATTTTTCTGCCACACTAAAGTGTAGATTCGGACGGCTTCGCCAGCTTGCCTCCACCTCAGAAGAAGACAGTTGCACAGGAGTTTTTGCCTTGGCGGCAGCTTCAGCTTCTCTTTGAGCCTTAGCAGCCGCTTCTCGCTCGGCAGCTTCTCTTTGAGCCTTAGCAGCGGCTTCAGCTTCTCTTTGTGCTTTTTCGGCAGCTTCTCGTTGAGCTTTTGCAGTAGCCTCGGCCTCTCTTTGAGCAGCTTCACGAGCGGCTTTGGCGGCGGCTTCTCGTTCAGTGGCTTCTTTTTGGGCTTGTTCGGCAGCAGCTTTTTCGGCAGCTTCTTTTGCCAAGGCAGCTTTGGCAGCACTATCATCGACCGTCACCGACTGCGTCACCGCAGGGGGTGGCGCTACGCTTTTTGCTGGTTCTCTAGGTGCAGGCTCAGTAGGTGGCGTCACAGGCTGTGACGCAGGTTTTGGTGCGGGCGTCGGCTTGACCTTAGGGGGTGCGGGTTCTGCAGCGGGGGTTACTGGCATCACCTCAGGCGTCGGCTCGGGCATGGGTTTTGGTGGCTCTTGTGACTCCAAAAGATTTATCATCTCAATGCGAATTGGTTCAACCTTGGGCTTTGGCACAGTCATCTGCATCCGCCCCAAAGCTTCCACCACGCCTGCGTGCAAAAGCAATACCGCCACAAGCACCACGATGCCCATGCCCTTGTCTTTTTCTAGCGTCTTTTTCTCTTCATGCACACTCATCACGCCTGCCAAACCACGAAAACAAAACAATAGCCTGCGAGCCAAACTTAATTGGCAGTCATTCACATTCGCAAGCCCTAATAAAAACGATAATTATTATCAATCATTTTTACAAAAAAAACAAGTGCATTAACAAAAAAATTTTAAGCACCCAGTTTATCATTGGTGATAATATTAGAATAGTATAACATAAAATCAATAAAAAAGCATAAAAACAATATCTTATGGTGTATCTTTTAAAAGTAATCACCAAAATTACCCAAACCCACAACGTCGCTCATGATGCAATAAAGTCTCTTTTATTTCCACTCCGCCCGTATAACCACCAAGCCCACCATGACTGGCGATGACACGGTGACACGGAACGACAAGACTGATGGGATTTTTTCCGTTGGCGTTGGCAACCGCTCGGTAGGCGGAAGGCTTACCGATACGCTCGGCAAGCATAGCATAAGAAATGGTCTGCCCATAAGGAATATCCCATAAAGCCTGCCAAGTTTTTATTTGAAATACAGTTGCGGAATGACCGAATGGATTAAACTCCAGCGGCAATTCAAATCGACAGCGAATGCCATGAAAATATTCGTCCAACTGTGCCAGTGTGGTCAATAGCACACGTTCGGACGAATCATGGACGGATAACTGCGTATGCTTTTTTAATAAAAATTCATCTGCAGGAAGACCGAGCAATGCTTCACTTTTCAAACAAAACCAATCAAGCCCGATAAGCCTACCCCGATAAGCTGTCACAGTTATTTTAGGCAGGTTAAACTGCGATGGTGGGTGATATTCAGTCATTGCAAGATGGGTTAGAAAATCTTGACGCACGATAAAGGCTCACTAAGATAACGGCGAATTTTTATTGAAATTTACCGACCGCTCATTGGCAAATGTTCAAGGGTGAAAGTTTTAGGGTTGGTGCGTTCACCAATACACCAACTTTAAAAAAATAAGACATCTCAAGCCACGCCATCACTCCGAAAGCTCGACAAACAGCCTATCATAAGCGTGCTTTTCTTGGATATTTTGGCGTGAAGATATCGCCATATCATCACACAGCAGTAAAAGGCGGGTTAGTTTTTCTTGGGTCAATACCAGCCCAGACAGCACCGCTTTTGTGTCAATATCCTCATGATTACCCGCCAGCCCAAGCCCAATCCGCCACACTTCAACCAGCATAAGCCGACTTAAAAACACAAACTCCCCAAACGACAGCACCGACTGCCAATAATCACTGGCAGCCACCGCTTGACGTCTGCCCATCTGCAAAGCTACGAACGTTTTTAACCATAAAAGACGTTTATCAAACCATGCCGATTGTGCCATTGTTAAGGCGGACAAAGGGGCAAAATCTGCAAGCTTAAGCAAAAGCCTAGCCTGTGCCTGCCTTTGTTCTGGCGAGCCATCTTTTAAATTATCACAAACAAATGCTTCTGCCACCACTTTATCATAAGCCACCAAAGGCAAAGTCTGCACACGGCTTTTTATGGTGGGCAAAAGCTGGGACGGCTCATCACTGATTAAAAATAAAAGAACGCCCGCTCTCGGCTCTTCCAAGGTTTTTAATAAGGCATTGGCGGCAGCGGTGGTCATACGCTCAGCAAAATCAAGCACCACGATACGCACGCCCTGACTGGTCATTTGCACAAATTCTTGTAAGGCACGCACGTCATCGATTTTTATGCTTGGTGGCGTTTGCTTGTCTTTTTCATCTGCATCTTCTTTTGACAGGCTTAGCACATCGGGGTGCGTTCCTACGCTTAGCCACTGACAGCTGTTGCACGCACCGCACGCCCCCTCGGGGGATTTTTCTTGACATAATAACCAAGCCACCGCACGCCAAACAAAAGCCCGCTTACCAATGCCAGCCATGCCTGCTGCCAACAGCCCATGCGGTAATCTGCCGTCATTAAACTGACGAGTCACTTGCTCCCATGCTTTGACTTGCCAAGGCAATAAGGGTGAAAAATAAGCTAAGTCGTGATTGATTTGGTTGGTCATAATAATGCCAGCAAAAATTGTTATTATAAAGGATAAAATATAAAAATGGGATTTTTTATATTAGTGCATTCAAATTCACCAACCGACCTTGTATTTTTTTATGATTATGATAAAGTAAATCAATCCATGCCGTCAGGAGTCATTCAGTGAAAAAACTCATCTTAACCACCCTACTGACTGTGTTTATAAGCACAAATATGACAGGCTGCCTACTGTCGCATGAAGTGCTAAGTGGTACAAAACCCCAAACATATCAAAAGTTCATTTATCAATACAAGGACAGCGTTGCCAGTTTTGTTTTTGACAAACAACAAAATAAACTTTTGATGATTGGTGATAATTATGTGTATGTGTTTGATGGCAATGAGCAAACAGAACGCCTAAAAGCCATTTTAAGCAATCCCAAACTCGACACCAAACGCATGACTTGGAATGTTTGGGTTGATGGCATTTATAATGACGTTCACCACAACAGTATCAAAATAGATAAAACAATCATTTTTGGTTTGGAGTGAAATTTTCATATGAATATCAAAATGATGCCGAAGCCGAATTTTTTAAGTCTTTAAACTTTAATCACAGCAGTGAAACAGGACTGGTGTGGGTTAATGAGCGTGATACCCAGCAGACAAGAATGACGCTGATGGGCAAGATGTATCAAGACCAATCGGCGATTACAGAGCAGCTACGAAACGATGCCAAAGCCTTGAGTAAGCGTTATCAGTTCATGATTGGACGCATGGAGGCGGAGCATGATTTTTCTGGTGGTGCAAAAATTGCCCTATTGCCATTTGCATTGGCAGCCGACATCATCACTGCCCCCTTACAATGGGCGTTTGTTAAGGGAATGCAAGATTATCGATAGGCTTATATCAACTTCACCGAACACTGTTTGGCATCCACCGCCAAACAGTGTCATCATTTGCCCCGCCACGCCACTCATCAAAACTTCACAAATTCCTCAAAAGGCATGGCGTTTAGCCTATCCAAATCGTCCTTTGTGTCCACGCCAAGCGGTAGGCTGACCACCGCCACATCAATGGCGATTTTTTGATGATTTTCTAAAATGCGAAGCTGTTCTAGGCTCTCTAACACTTCAAGCTCACCCTGCTCCCATGTGCCAAATTCTTTGAGCAGTTTGACCCGATAAGCATAAAGCCCCAAATGACGATAGGCGTTTTTGGGCTTATCGCCAAGCTCATCTTTTAAATGTCCATCCCTATCGTACGGCATGGGACTACGGCTAAAATACAGAGCCTGATTGCCCGCCTTGACGACTTTGACTACCGAATTTTTATAAAAATCGTCAAAATTATCAATCGCTTCGCACAAAGTCGCCATGGCACAATGGGGATTTTCGATGAGTAAATTTTTCACTTGCTCAAGCAGAACTGGCGGTACAAGCGGTTCATCGCCTTGCATATTAACCACGATATCATCATCAGCAAAGCCCAATAGGTTTGCCACTTCGCCCAGTCTGTCCGTCCCTGAGGCATGCTCGCCTGTCATCACCACGGACACACCTGCATTTTGGCACACCTTATAAATCCTGTCATCATCGGTTGCCACGCACACGCTGTCGGCAAAGGTAGCTTGTAGGGCTTTTTGGGCTGTCCATAGAATCATTGGCTTACCGTGAATGTCAAGCAAAGGCTTAGCGGGTAGGCGGGTGGATTTGTAACGGGCAGGGATAATGATGTGGGTTTTAGGCGTATGCGTCATAAATGGCTCTTTTTAAATCATAACAAAGGGGAAGATTTGGGCAGCGATGAGGCTAAGTCGCACCTTTTAAAGGCTTTCTCAAACAGACACAGTTTTTCAAGCGGTTTAGCACCGACCTTTTAAAAAACAAAAACTTAAACCACCCAGCTGTTAAACGCCTAAGTCGCCAATCCACTCGGTTGCTAAATTGCTCAGTTTTTAGACTCTTAAATTCTTAAGCTATGGACAAAAACCACCACAAGCTAAAGCCCAAGCCTTTCCACCAAGGCATCTGCCATGGCTTTTACACCCTCTGACAGCACTGCCGTTACAGGTAGCACCCATGTATTTTTAAATAAATGTTCGGTCTGTTCATTGACCAAGGTACGCACCTTGATGGCGTCCTTAGCGGTGATAAAAATGGGCAAATCGGTCAAATCCGTAAAATCCGCCGAAGAAAACACATGATGGTCGGGCTTTGGCACAGACACAACAGAAAAACCCAACGCCGTCAACATCTCAAAAAATCTGGCAGGATAACCGATACCCGTCATGGCATAGACACGCCCCGTCGGTGGCTGTTTTTCACTCACACCGCCCAGCAGCGGCACAGGTCTCGCAGGGGCAAGATACATGGTAGCAGTATGAGTGCTGTCTTTTATGCTTTGGGCGTTTTTATGGTGATAAATGACGTCCGCCCCCTCAAGGCGACTTAACGGCTCACGCAAAAACCCCTCAGGCAAAAGCTTGCCATTGCCAAATCCGCGTGCCACATCTACCACAATCCACTCCACATCACGGTGCAGGGCATAATGCTGCAAACCGTCATCACTGATGATGAGTTGTAAATTTGGGTGGTTTTTTATCAGTAAATCAATGGCTTGCCCACGATTTACCCCCACCGCCATCGGCACGCCCGTCTCACTCACGATAAGACACGGCTCATCGCCTGCGTCTTTGGGGGTGCTGTCAGCATGGACAAGAGCAGGCTCGCTACCCTCTCGCCCATAGCCACGACTAATAACCCCGACTGCCACACCTTTACTTTGTAGATACTTCACCAAAGCGATGATGAGCGGAGTTTTACCAGACCCGCCCACGGTGATATTCCCCACCACCAAAACAGGCACAGGCGCATGATAAGCGGACTTTTTACCGCTAGCGTAGTGGCTTTTTTTCTGTTCGCTGAAAAATTGGTAGGTTTTTGAGAGTGGGCGAAGTAAAGGCAACCACTTCGCCTCGGTTTCCCATGCGGCTGTCATGCCAAGCTCAAGCCTTTGACGATGGCTTAAGTGCGTGTTTTTTTTATTTGACATAAAACAACTCCAAGCCAGCCGCGGTTTATTATGGGGTGGTCTTTCCTGCTAATGCCTGACCTGTAGGAATGACGGTACTGATGTTAATATTCACAAAGCCCATCTTGCCCGCCACGTCCATGGCACGCACCACCGACTGATGAGTGGCGTTGGCGTCCGCAGCAATCACAAAGAGCAAATCACGGTTCGCCCCTGCTTCTTGCTGTAACATATTGATAAGCTCCGCCTCACTACTTGAGCCTAGGGCAATGCCGTTCACCAGATAACTGCCGTCTTCTTGTACAGCAACCTCCACCTGCCTGCCATCGTCCGTCACCGCCACACCCTCCGCCTCAGGCAGGACGATGTTAATACGGCTAAAATGATTAAAGGACGTCGCCAACAGCAAAAACACAATCAAAAACAGCAAGCAGTCAATCATCGGGGTGAGGTTGATTTCTAAAGGCTCTACGCTCGGCTTTCTAAATCTCATGACGTGCTCCCGTTAAGCTTGGGGGATTTTTGCTTCGCTGTGGCGGTCGGCTGCCTTGGGCGTCTCTTTGGCTTTTAAGAGATTATAATCGTACATTTCTTGGATTAACAATCCCGCCTCAGTCTCAAAACGGGCGTTAATATCCACGATACGACGCTGAAAAAAACGATACGCCACCAACGCAGGAATCGCCACAATCATACCCGCCGCCGTGGTAATCAACGCCTGAGATACGCCAGCCGCCAACAGTGTCGGGTCTTTCATCGCCCCATCGGTGATAGCAAGAAACGAGGCAATAATCCCAAGTACCGTCCCCAAAAGCCCAAGCAAAGGAGAAATCGCCCCAATCGTGCCAAGCATATTGATGTTCTTTTCAAGCTCGGCAATCTGGACGCTGGCACGGTTTTGCATATGCATGGTCATCGATTCAAGCCCATATTTACGGTATAAAAGCCCCGTTGCCAGAATGTCCCCCAGCGGAGTTTTTTCTTTGACATTCATGAGCTGACTTCTATCAATATCCCCTGCCTCACGCAAACGAGTAATCAGCTGTTCACGCAAATGCTTAGGGGCAACCTCAGAAAGACGCAATTTACGCCCACGCTCGATGATAATCACCAAGGCTGCAATCGAACACAGGACAATCGGCAACATCAACCAACCGCCCGCTTTAATTAACTCCCACATGAAACACCCCTAAGGTTTAATATTAAGCTGAGTAAGAAGCGATGATAATTCATCCTCGCTATAAAAAAAGATTTCCATACTGCCCTTGCCGTCTTTGCCCTGCTTTAGCTTCACCGTCGCCCCCAGAGCATCTGAGAGTTTTTGGTTTAATGCCACAATCTCATGCGAATTGATGCTTACAGGCTTGGCTGGCTCGGGATTTAAGATGGATTTTACCAGTTTTTCCGCCTCACGCACGGTCATATTCTGCATGATGATTTTTTTGGCGACAATCGGTTGCTGTGCATTTGGCAGCGGCAAAAGCGTCCGAGCATGACCCATGTCAAGCTTGCCCTCAAGCATACACGCCTTGACCTCGTCATGCAACGCATTTAAGCGTAACAAATTCGTCACGGTGGCACGTGCTTTACCCACCACCTCAGCAATCATCGCATGACTCATACCAAATTCTGTGTGAAAGCGTTGTAGTGCCGCCGCCTGCTCCAAGACATTTAAATCTTCACGCTGAATGTTCTCAATAAGCGCCAAGGCAATGGCGAGCTCATCGGATAGCACCCGATGAATGGCAGGAATGGTCTTAAGCCCTGCCATCTTGGCAGCACGCCAGCGTCTTTCCCCTGCGATAATCTCGTGAGTGACGCCCTCGCCTTTATTTTCGCCCGCCAATAACGGACGAATGACGATGGGCTGCATCACGCCATGCTTAGCAATCGACGCCGAAAGCTCCGCCAGTGCCGCCTCATTCATATCACGGCGTGGCTGATATTTGCCCGACTGAAGCTTTTCTACTGCAATCTCAATGAGTGCAACATCGTCATCGCTCTGCGTTGCCTGCACGCCTTGTGTTTGCAAGCTGTCTTGGTAGGCTTTTTCTTGCTTAATCGTACCCATTAAAGCATCTAAGCCACGACTGCTACTAAGTCCACGTTTTTTTGTCATACCCTGCCCACATCATTTGGTTGGGGCGTATCGCCCACCGAACCTATCATTTTAACACAAAGACCCCACACCTGCACCTAAAAACCGACAATTCGCTTTGCTTTTACTTTATTTCGTTTCTAGTAAGGACGGCTGCTCACTTTGACGAATGACTTCATCGGCAAGTTTTTGGTAAGCTCTTGCCCCTTTTGAAGATTTTTGGTGTTCAAAAATCGACTGCCCGAAACTTGGGGCTTCTGCAAGGCGGATATTTCTTGGAATCACCGTCTGATACACAAGCTCTCCAAAATGCGTCAAAAGCTCTGCCGACACGTCCTGCGACAGCATATTTCTATTATCAAAGAGTGTCCGCACAACGCCACGCACTTTTAAGTCAGGGTTAATGGCGGTTAATCGCTCAATGGTATATAGCAAATCCGCCACCCCCTCCAAGGCATAATACTCACACTGCATGGGGATAATCACCCCTGACGTTGCCGCCATCGCGTTTAAAGTCACAAGGCTTAAGCTGGGTGCAGTGTCAATCAAAATATAATCATAAACGAACTCTAGCGACGCACAGGCGGTCGCAATCGCATTTTTTAGACGCAAAGGGGCATCTGCCACGCCCGACAAGCTCACATCAAGCCCTGCCAAATCCCGATTCGCCCCCACCACATCAAAGCCCACCTCGGTTGACACAATGGCAGACACCAAGGGCAACTCATCAAGCAGCACATCAGCAATGGTATGGGCTTGTGCGTTTTTTGAAATGCCGACACTGGTCGTGGCGTTGCCTTGGGCATCCATATCAATGAGCAGGACTTTTTTATGATGAATTTTTGCCAATGCTGCCGCCAAGTTGACCGTGGTGGTGGTTTTGCCCACGCCGCCTTTTTGGTTGGCGATGGCGATGATTTCTGGTTGTTTTGTTTTTTTAGCGGACATGACAAGTTCCTACCGTATTTTTTCATTAAAAGACACACTAAAAAGGCTCATGCCCGATTCAAATGCACCAAACAGCGTTCATCAGACAGTTTTGGCACGTTAAGCTTATCGATGCTAATTTGCCATGAACCAAGCCCAGACAACTCCTCTTCTGTGGGGGATTTGCCCTTCATGGCACACAAGACACCCGATTTTGACAGATGGGGGCTTGCCAACGCCACAAAATCCTCCAAACTGGCAAATGCACGGGAGGTGATAACATCATGCACGCCCTCATGCTCTTCGATGCGACACGACAGCGGCGTCATATTTTTTAAGCCAAGCTCGCTTGCCATCTGGCGGATAAAGCGGATTTTTTTACTGTTACTGTCAAGGGCAGTAATGTGCCAGTCAGGACGGATAATCGCCAAAATCACCGCAGGCAGTCCCGCCCCCGTACCAATATCCAGTACACTTGTAATCTCACCTGCGTGCGTTCTACCGAACTGTGGCACAATAGCAAGACAGTCAAAAATATGCTTAACCAAAGCTTCTTTTGGGTCGGTGATGGCGGTGAGATTATACGCTTTTGTCCATAAAAGTAGTCCGTCCAGATAAGCCAGCAGAGCGTTTTTTTGGGCGTCCGTCAAAGACAACGCCAACGCCTCACACGCCCGCTCAATGTCCGCTGTGAACTCTGGCACATAAGGAGAAATTTTATGATAAGCTGGTACCGCCGACATGACACACCCTTCTAAAAGAAGCCTAAGGCAAAAACGGCTTATTTTAACACGCACGCCCCAAAAAACAAACTTTTATCACTTGCTTTTTTTATAAAAAAGCACCATTATAGGCATTTTTATTTTTGTTATTTTTTGTCATGCCAAGCACCGAACTCCTAAAAAAAATCGACCCGAACGCTTTTTTACTCGCCTCCAAAGCCCTAAAACGCCACACCGACCCCAATCATCTGCCAGACAGCACCCAAAAAGCGGCGGCATATGATTTTTCTTTTGGGCAAGAACGCGCCGTTAAAGCCATTCTCACCGCCCTTGATATCCGTGCCAAAGGCTACCACGTATTCGCTGTCGGTGAAAATGGACTTGGCAAACGCACCATCATAAAAAAACTGCTCAGCGAGCGTGCCAAATTTGAACGGACGCCCGATGACTTGATATATGTGCATAATTTTTCCAGTCCTCGCTGTCCGACCGCCATCACCCTGCCGACAGGCGTAGGAAAAGCGCTCGCTCGTGACATGGACAAGCTTTGGCAAAACGCCAGAAAAAAACTCACCCAAAAATTCACCAGCCTTAGCTACCAAAACCAGCTTGGGACGATAAAACACACCCAAGACGCCGAAGAAAAAAAGCTCATCAATGACTTTAACACCCTTGTCAAGCCCCACAACCTCACGCTTGCGGCAGCGAATATGACCACGCTTCGCACAGGTTCTGAGGGGGCTGAACCTTTGATGAATGTCTTTGGGGTGCTAGACCCTAACCTGCCTGTCGATGAAGCCAGCCTAAAAAAACTACAAAAAAAGCTCATCGCCCTAAACCACACCCTAGATGAACTAGAAAACCAAAGCAACACCGCCATTGATACCCTCAATGAAACGCTGGCGGATAAAGTACTTGAGCCAATCTTTAAGCCCTTATTAAAAAAATATGAAAAAGAACTAAGAGACAGCCCAAAACTACACGCCTACCTAAGCGAAGCCAAGGACGACATGATTACTCATGCCATTGACATCGTGCAGGGAGATGATGCCTTTTTAGGGGGCTTTGGGGGGACGCCCGCCCGTTATGCCATAAATGTACTGGTCAGCCACAGCCCTGACAGCGGTGCGCCCATCGTCTTTGAGGAGCTGCCTACGCATTTGAACCTTTTGGGGCATATCGAATACGTCACCGAGCTTGGCACTGCCTATAGTGATGTCTCCATGATACGGGCGGGGGCATTGCATAAGGCGAACGGCGGCTATCTACTACTAGAAGCCCAAAGCCTGCTAGAACACCCCTATGCTTGGCAAGGATTAAAACGTGCCTTACAGTCAGGACAAATCAAAATCTCAAGCCTAGAACAAATGCTCACGCTGACGGGCAGCTTGTCGCTTGAACCTTTGGCGGTGAATTTGTCGGTGAAAGTGATTTTACTGGGCGAGCCAGATTTGTATTATGAACTTTTAGAATTCGAGCCTGAATTTAATGCCGTCTTTAAAATCCGTGCCGATTTCCACGACAGCATTAAACGTGACGAAACCAGCGAACTTGCCCTAGTCGCAAAGATGGCAGACATGGTGGCAGATTTGGGGCTTTTGCCTTTTGATAAAACCGCATGTGCTGCCATTTTGGACGAGCTGTCTGTGATGAGTGAAAGCAGCACACGTCTTGATTTACACAGTGACCGCTTATCTCAGCTCTTGCTTGAAAGCCATCGCTGTGCCACCTACCGCCAAAAAAAGCCCGCCTGCGTCATAAAAGAGGACGTCAAAACCG
The DNA here is from genome assembly GCA_030525705.1 of Moraxella sp. Lineage (GTDB taxonomy): Bacteria > Pseudomonadota > Gammaproteobacteria > Pseudomonadales > Moraxellaceae > Moraxella. The sequence goes on along the minus strand of JAUNEE010000011.1, from coordinate 22,962 downwards.
CCCTTGCCGCCATGCACGACCGCAAAGGCTACCTGCGTGACCTGTACTGGCAAGAACTAAAAAACGGACAACAGCTCATTAGCACAAAAGGCACAGCCGTGGGGCAAATTAACGCCTTGACGGTGATAAGCTATGCGGACAGCGAGTTTGGTATGCCTGCCCGCCTAACCGCCCTCATCGCCCCGAAATTCGGCAACGGTGAAATCCTCGACATCGAACGTGACGTGGAGCTGGGCGGTAGCCTGCACGCCAAAGGTATGCTCATCATGGCAAGCTTTTTACGCGCGCTGTTTAGTAAATTTCACGAGCTAAATTTCAGTGCCAGCCTCGCCTTTGAACAAAGCTACGGACATATCGATGGCGACAGTGCCACCCTAGCAGAAGCGTGCGCCTTACTGTCTGCCTTGGCGGACGTGCCCATTTCCCAAAGCCTTGCCATCACAGGCTCGATGAACCAGCTTGGCGAAGCACAAGCCATCGGCGGTATCAATGCCAAAATCGCAGGCTTTTTTGACGCCTGCCAAGAAGCAGAACTGGACGGTACGCAAGGCGTCATTATCCCTCGCACCAACCTAAATGAACTGATGTTAAGAGATGACATTGTGACGGCGGTGGCGGACGGTAAGTTTCATATTTATGCTGTCAGCAGCATTTATGAAGCACTGGCACTGCTGAGCGGTATGCCCATCAATGAAAAAAACAAAAAAGGCGACTATAAAAAACACACGCTGTTTTATAAAATCATAAAACGCCTAGCCAGCTGGGAACAAAAAGAGGAAGAAGAGGATAAGAATGCTCAGAAAAAATAAACTTAGCATCGCTTATTCGCTGGCTTCTTCGGCTTTGATGTTTGCTTTGGTTGCGTGCAAACCTGCACCCACCAAAAGCACTGACGCCCCAACGACGAAAAGCACCGACACGCAGCACCTAAGCACTAATGAAAAAAGTGCCGATGAAAAAATTTCTCAGCTGACACAAACCGATTGGCGATTTGTACGTTGGGAAAATTTTATCCATACGCCAAAATCTGACACACCCAGCGATGAAGACACCGCTCGCCACGACAAACAGCTCGCCCTGCTGGACGGTCGTGCCACCATCAGTATTCGTAAACACGCCTCAAGCCCAACTCAGCTGTTACAAGCCAACATCACCCCAGAAAAACAATACACCCTGACCGCTTATGCTGGCTGTACCGCAATGACAGGCATTGTCGGTCTTAAGCCTGCTGAAGCCAAAATCCTGCCAAGCGATAGCGGTTTTGAGGGCAATGCCCCCAACTGCGGTGACACCACCGAGATGGAAGTCGGCTTGGCGAATTTATTTGGATTACAGTCATTCACTTATCATTTTGAGCAGTCGCATTTGTATCTGACCGACACACTGGGTCGAGTGATGATTTTTAAACCAACCCCAACAAATAATACCGACACACAAATGACTCATCTGGGCAATCACGCTTGGCAGTTAACGCACACAAGCCAAGATTGCCTTCGGCTTAATCAAGTCGGTGCAGCAGCAGTAAAAATCGCCAATGCTGGCACACCTACACTGCCCATCACGGCTTTTATCACACCAAGCACAACAGCGGTTGACCTAAGCATTAAAAAAGTCGGAAAATACCATCGTACGCTTAGCACCCTTAGCGATTGTGGCACATTGACGAGCGATTTATTATTTAGTCAATATGCAGGATTTTTGATAAAAATCGGCAATTATATCCAAAATAAACCTGCCGAAAATACACCCAAATACTGCGACACCAGCGCCCATCAGACGCTACATCAAGCCCCAACAGAAGGTGTGGATTTTTATATCGATGATGACAAATGGGTCGTCATTAGCCAAGATGGCACACAGCTGACTTGGCAAGCCACTTTGGCAAATACGCCCAAATAAAATGATTTTTTTCTAAAAATGATGCCCTAAAAATACTTGAAAAAACAGAAAATTCAATCCGTTTGTTTGGGGTATTTTTATCCAAATTCACCAAAAACAACCACCGTCACGGAAATAACTTATGCCAACCACATCCCCAAAGCCAAAATCCAAAATCACCTCAAAAGCCATCACCGCCAGCAAAACTGGCAAAGCCCAAAAGCTAGAAATCGCAAAAACCGCCGACACACCTGCTTCTCGCCCGATGAACGAGCAAAACCGTCTGGCATTTTTCCAAAAGCTCTCAGAACACATTAAAGAGCCTGTCACTGAGCTTCATTATTCCAATGAATTTGAGCTACTCATCGCTGTTATGCTCTCCGCCCAAGCCACCGATAAAAGCGTGAACATCGCCACCGCCAAGCTGTTCCCCGTGGCGAATACCCCCGAGGCGATACTGGCTTTGGGCGTGGACGGGTTAAAATCCTACATTAACACCATTGGACTTTACAATTCAAAGGCCGCCAATGTCATAAAAACCTGCGAGGATTTAATAAACAAGCATGGCGGACAAGTCCCCCGCACCAGAACCGAGCTAGAAGCGTTAGCAGGCGTGGGGCGAAAAACCGCCAATGTCGTCTTAAATACCGCCTTTGGTGAGCCTGTGATGGCGGTGGACACGCACATTTTTCGGGTGGGCAACCGCACAGGACTTGCCACAGGCAAAACCGTGCTGGCAGTCGAGAATGCCCTAATGAAACGCATTCCCAGACCATTTCTTGTAGACGCACACCATTATCTTATCCTGCACGGGCGTTATACTTGTATGGCAAGAAGCCCCAAGTGCGGTTCGTGTGTGGTATTTAATGAATGTATGTTCAAAGACAAAGAAAAATGGGCAGCACTCGAATAATCTAAAAAACATTAGGAGTACTAAAAAAATGGTCGGTTTTTGGTTAGGCGTTAATTTCATCGGTTGGTTTTTGGCGGTTTTTTGGCTAATAAAGCCTGAGTTTTTATTGCCAAAAAAACAGTTAACCAGACCAAAAGTCCTGGTCATTTTAGGCACGATACTGCTTTTTGATACCTGCCTGCTTATTACCTTTGCCCTACTCAATCTGCAAGTCACCGATGTGGACATTGTTCTGCTCATCGTGTCGATTATTTTGATGGTGATTTGGACAGCTTGGTGCTTTTATCGTTATGGTCAGCACAGCATCTTATCAAAACCAGCAAATTCGCTGTCAAATCCCCGCCCAAACACCGCCCCCGAAACCAAGGTCAAACCAGACCCCACACCAAGTCTTGCATCGCCCGCTCTTTCGACTGACACCACTCAAACCCCTCAATCACCGTCTTTAAATTCGCCACCAAGCCCCCAAAGCCCAAGCAACGAACAAGACTGGGCAGATTATAAACAAAAAATGGAGAAAGCTTGGCAAGAAACTCGCTCAAAACTCACCGAAAAACCCAAAAAATAACGCCCTGAACATTTCTCAGGGCGTTAAATCCTCCATTATCTTATACCAGCCAAGGCACGATAATCGGGGCGAAAAACGCAGTCAAAACCCCATTGACAATCAATCCCACCGTACCATACGCCACATACCTTTGACCCAAAGGCATAATGCTGGCAATGCCCAAAGCATGACACGCTGTCCCCATAGCAATGCCCTGAGCCATCGGGCTTTTTAGGCGTGTCCACACAAAAAACGCCAGCCCTATCATCTGCCCCGCCACACCTGCGATTAGCACTGTGCCTGCATTGATACCGATGACACCGCCCACGCTTTTTGTGACTTCGATGGCAATCGGCGTGGTGACTGACTTAGCCGCCACAGACAACGCCGCCGCCTCACTACCGCCCAACATCTGCACCAGCCACACCCCAGACACAACGCCCACAATGCTCCCTACCACCTGTGAACTAATAATGGCAAACCACTGCGATTTAATTTTTTGCCACTGCACATATAACGGCACGGCAAGGCAGACCACCGCAGGCTGCAGCCAAAACGTCACAAAACGGCTGGCGTCCTCGAAGCTTTGATAAGGTGTGGCACTGACCGTCAAATACACGATAATCACCACGGTGGTAATCAGCGTGGGGTTAATCAGCGGAGAACCGATACGGTTTTTTAACCACAAACTGCCCTGAAAAACAAATACCAATAAAAACAACAATAAATATGGACTATTTAGCACTTCATTAAACGTCCCCATGTACCCCTCCTTTTGTGTGGTTGCTTGTATTACTGCGTTTTTTTAGCCACGCCCGCACCAACACGTGCGTCTTCCCCGTCACAATCAGTACCAAAAGCGTGCTTAACAGCGTCCCCAGCACCAAAGGCACAGCGTCCCTTTTTATCACATCAAGATACTGCATGATGGAAATACACGCAGGCACAATCATAAACGCCAGATAATCTAGCATGGTCTTTGCAACCGCTTGCAACTTCTCAAGCGACACCCACTTCAAAGACAACAGCATAAACAATAACAAAAGTCCGATAATACTCGGTGGCAAAGGCAGTCCCGTCAGGTGGATAAACACCTCCCCAACAAATAAACAACCAAATACCACCAAGAAACCCGTCAAATTCACAACCGCTCCATTTTTATCTGAGTGATGATTTTTCTTAAATCATCGAGTTTTTAAAAAATCGTTAAGATTTCAAACCCATGGCAAACCGTGCCACCATCGGCTTCACAAATGGCACTTTATCAAAAATCAAAAGCCCCAAATTTCTTGCAAGCTTCACCACCACATTTTTACTGGTAAAGCCGTTCACCACACCATCACAAAAGAAAATCACCCGTTTTTGGTCTTTTAGACGCCGTGTTTCATACGCAGAAAGTAGCCCACTTGCTAAAAATTCAGGGGCGTCCAGTGGTTTTTCGGCTTTCACATAATCCGCCAGCATACTTGAGAGCGTATCGGCGTCACGCATACATAGGTTAAAGCCTTGTCCTGCCACAGGGTGTAAGGTGTGTGCCGCATTCCCCATTAACACGCAGCGTCCTACCACTTGCTTGTCCGCCAGCACCTTCACCAAAGGATAAGCTCCACGCTTGCCCGCCTGCGTTATATTGCCTGCCAGCGTACCGAAAGTCTCTTTTAATGCGGATAAAAAATACGCCTCGTCCGTCAGATAACGTGCCTCCTCGCCCGTTTTACAAATCCACACCACCGAACGATACGACCCCTCGCCCACGCCTGCCAATCCACCCACGCCCGAGGCTGATGTCTTTAAAGGCAGTAATGCCAAAGGCCCAAGCGGACTAAAGCACTCGACCGCTGTATGGGCATGCGGTTTGTCAGTTTTTACCACCCCCACGATGGCGGTCTGCCCATAATCATGATGATGTGCCGTCACTCCTAAGGCAGCTCTTGCGATAGAGTCTTGCCCATCACACGCCACCACCAGCGGTGCCGACAAAGAAAAACATTGCCCCTCATGCTCGATGGTCAAATGTGCCGCTGTCTCATCTTGGGACAGATTTGTCACGCTTGCACCGTCCAGCAGCTGAATCAATGGCGACTCTTTGACCGCCTGCAACAACGCATACCCCAAGTGGGCATTTTCCATCACATAGCCGAAGCTTTCCACGCCCTCTTCTTCTTTACGCAAGGTGGCACACCCGAAGCTATTTTTTTCATAAATCTCAACGGTATCAATACGGCACGCATTCGTCTCTAAGGTCTGCCACAGCCCAATCTCACCATAAATCTGAACCGTGCGTCTGGACAAGGCGGTGTTTCTACTGTCTAAATATTGGTCTCGCTCCGTATCTGCTGTGGGTGTCAGCGTGGGATAACGACGTTTTTCTATCACCGTACTTTTTATGCTATGATGTGCCAAAAGCAACGCAAAAGACAGTCCAACATGACCGCCTCCCATCACCAACACAGACGGCTCATGCGTTACCAAATCATCTAGCACAGAAGAAAAATCAGACATAGGCTACTTAAAAAAATAAAATAAAACTTTTGGTTTACAATTTAGCAAATCATGATACCATAGAACAGCACAATTATTAAGACCATCTGGTGAAATTTTCAGACCAAAAATAAGCCTGCCATCATGAATCATGCCCAAGTCAGTCCTGCTGTCCGTTTTGCGATTTTTCTGGTGGGAATTTTTGCTTTTTTGCAAGTTTACTCCATTCAGGCGGTGCTGCCCGCCCTAAAAACCGCTCTAAACGCCACCGCCCCACAGATGGGGGTTTCTGTGGGCATGACGGTGATGGCGATTGCCATGGTGTCACCGTTTATGGGCATGATTTCAGACATGTTCGGCAGAAAACGCTTCGTGGTTGGGGCGATGGCGGCTTTGGCAGTGCCGACTTTTTTGGCAGGATTTAGCAGCCACATTTATGAATTAAACCTGTGGCGATTTTTGCAAGGTCTGTGCGTCCCCGCCATGACGGTGGTGATTTTGGCGTATCTTAGCGAAGAATTCCCCGAAAGCACCGCCAAACTCACCGCCACCTATGTCGCAGGGACGGTGCTGGGCGGATTTTTAGGTAGGTTTTTACTGGGGCATTTGCATGACGCCATCGGCTATGACAAAGGCTTTATGGTCATGGCGGTGATGACGCTCTTTGGGGCGGTCTTTGTTCAAAAAATCCTACCTCCTTCCCAGCATTTTATAAAAAGCGGCAACCTAAAATCCGCAGGACAGACACTCCTAGCACACGGAAAAAATCCTGCGGTGATTGCTTCGTGTTTTTTAGGGGCGTGCGTGCTGTTTAGTCTGGTTGGAGCATTCACCTTTATCAATCTACACCTCACCAAAGCCCCCTATCATCTTAGCCCAAGCCACCTTGCCAATATCTTTGCAGTATACCTCATAGGCATGGTAATTACGCCGTTGTCGGCACGGCTTATCACCCGTTTTGGCAACCGCCCCACCATCATCTGCGCCATCTTGTTTTCTGCTGTTGGGCTGCTGCTGACGTTGACCACACCTTTATGGTTGATTATCGTTGGATTGACCGTCATGTCCTCAGGCGTCTTCGTTACCCAAACCGCCACCATCAGCCAGATGACCACCCATCTTGAGTATGGTAGAAGTCTTGGGCTTGGGCTGTATTATATGATGTATTATGCAGGGGGTAGCATCGGGGCATGGCTGTGCGGTCTGACCTATGCTACTTTTGACTGGCGTGGGGTTGTACTTTTGATTTTAGGCGTGCAGGGTCTTGGCATTGGCATTGCTTTGTTATTAAAAACTAGAAAAAACCATCAATCAATTAAAAAAACCAATAAAACTCATTAGTCTTTACCAAGTGATTGTCAAGCCAAAAAAACGGGCGTATAATAAATTTAACATTCTTTTACACACTAAAACAGGGCTTGTCGTTTTCATGCCCTGTTTTTTTATTATTTTAGCTTATTGATGGGTGAGTACCATGATTAGCGAATCTTTAGTGGATGTGTCTCGGCTACAATTCGCCGTGACCGCATTATTTCACTTTTTATTTATTCCTTTGACGCTTGGCATGACGTGGATTTTAGTGATTATGGAATCCGTTTATGTCACCACAGGGCTTCAGATTTGGAAAGACATGACCCGTTTTTGGGGCAAACTCTTTGGCATCAATTTCGCCTTGGGCGTGACCACAGGCATTACCATGGAGTTTCAGTTCGGCACGAACTGGGGCTACTATTCCCATTATGTCGGTGATATTTTTGGAGCGCCACTTGCCATTGAAGGTTTGATGGCGTTTTTCTTGGAATCCACTATGGTGGGGTTGTTTTTCTTTGGTTGGGATAGGTTGTCTCGGGTGCAGCACCTTATCGTCACCATCATGATGGCGCTTGGCACCAACTTGTCCGCCTTGTGGATTTTGATTGCCAACGGCTGGATGCAAAACCCTGTCGGTGCGGAGTTTAACTACCTCACCATGCGTATGGAAATGACCGACTTTGCGGCGATTTTATTAAACCCAGATGCCCAAAACAAATTCGTGCATACCGTCTCAGCGGGCTACACCGTGGGGGCAATGTTCGTTTTGTCCGTTTCGGCATGGTATTTGTTAAAAGGGCGTGATGTCGAGTTCGCCAAACGCAGTTTCCACGTGGCGGCGGCGTTCGGTTTTGCTGCCATTTGTAGTACCATCGTACTTGGGGACGAGTCGGGCTATTCCATCGGACACGCTCAGCAGACCAAGCTTGCCACCATGGAAGCCATGTGGGAAACCGAGCCACCGCCCGCCAGTTTTAACCTCATTGCCAGCATCAATGAAGCCGAAGAAAAAAACAACTGGGCAATCCATATTCCTTACGCCATGGGCATCATTGGCACTCGCTCATTTGATACACCTATCTTGGGCATTCACGACCTAAAAGCCATCAATAAAGAAAAAATTATCCGTGGCATAGACGCTGTCACCACGCTTGAGGCATTAAGAGAAGACCCAGAAAACGTGGAGCTCATCGCTAAGTTTAATGAAAACAAAGACGTTTTAGGCTTTGGGCTGTTATTAAAAAAATACACGCCAGATGTTTCGCTTGCCACCGATGAGATGATAAAAAAAGCCACCGATGACACCATTCCACCCGTCACGCCCATGTTTTGGTCGTTTCGGATTATGGTGGGCTTAGGCTTTTTAATGCTGATTTTATTTAGCATTTGCCTATTTTATACCATCAAAGGTGGTTATATGGAAAAACGCTGGCTACTAAAATTCGCCTTTATCATGCTCCCTGCCCCGTGGATTGCGGCGGAGATGGGTTGGTTTGTAGCGGAGTTCGGGCGTCAGCCGTGGACAGTTTATGGCATTTTGCCCACGCACCTATCCACTTCGAACATCAGCGTAAGCAGTGTGTACTGGTCTTTGGCGGGCTTCGTGCTGTTTTATAGTATTTTATTTGTTGTTGAGATTTATTTAATGCAAAAATACGTCCGTCTAGGACCAAAAAGCCTTGGCACAGGGCGTTATGATGGCGAACGCCGTGATTTATTCAACAAGGAGAAATCCCATGCTCTTTGATTATGAAACCCTCAAACTCATCTGGTGGGTGCTTTTGGGCGTTCTACTCATCGGTTTTGCCATCATGGACGGACATGACCTTGGGGTGTGTAGTCTTTTGCCCTTTGTTGGAAAAACAGACGAAGAAAAACGTGTCATCATTAACACAGTCGGACCGCACTGGGAGGGCAACCAAGTCTGGTTCATCGTCGCAGGTGGGGTGATTTTCGCCGCCTTTCCTTTGCTGTATGCCACCGCTTTTAGTGGCTTTTACTGGGCGATGATGGCAGCTTTATGGACGCTGTTTTTACGCCCCGTGAGTTTCAAATACAGAAGCCTTATCAAAGATGAAAAGTGGCGAAACGCATGGGATGCAGGTCTGGTTGTCAGTGCGGTTGTGCCTGCATTTATTTTTGGCGTCGCCTTTGGCAATCTATTTTTGGGCGTGCCATTTTCCTTTGATGAACGCCTCGTCACAAGCTTTGGTGGGTCGTTCTTTAACTTATTAAATCCGTTTGGGATTTTGTGCGGATTGGTGAGTATTTTTATGCTCATTATGCAAGGCGGCACCTATCTGTCACACCGCACCGTGGGCGAAATCCAAGACAGAAGCATTCTTTTTACGCTTATGGCGGCAGCGGTATTCGTGGTGCTGTTTATCATTGCAGGTTTTTTCATTATGCGTATGGACGGCTATGTCATCACCAGTGAACTACACAAAGGCTCCATGATAAATCCCACCAGTAAAAACGTCAACACCGAGGTAGGCGCATGGCTAAATAACTACCGCCACACACCACTTCTGTGGGCATTTCCCGCCTTGGGCGTGGCAGGTGCAGTGCTTGCCATGATGCTGTTAAAATTAAAACGCACACTGCTGGCATTTATCGCCTCCAGCCTTTCTGTGCTGGGCGTGATTATGACAGCAGGGGTGGCACTGTTTCCGTTTTTACTGCCCTCCTCTAGTCAGCCCAACGCCAGTCTCACCCTATGGGACAGCGTCTCAAGCCAGCTAACTTTGATGATTATGCTGTATGTGACGGTGTTTTTGTTGCCTTTAGTGGTGACTTATACCTCATGGGCGTATAAAGTGATGAGCGGAAAAGTCACAAAAGCCTACATCAAAGAAAACCAAAAAACACTGTATTAAGGGGGTTATTATGTGGTATTTTGCGTGGATTTTAGGCTTGGGCTTTGCGGTCTTGCTCGCCATTTTAAGCGCCGTATGGGTAGAATTTGAAAAAGGTCGCCTTGAGGCATTCGCCAGCGAAAACAACCGCATGACAGACGATGACACACAGGGCGACATCGACAAACCGCTAGAAGACAGCGAACGCTATGACGAAGCACAACCAAACGAAGCCCCACACACGCCGCACGGACAACAAAATGCTTGATTAAAAAAAAAGCTGTGTTATAATGGCGTCCTTGCTTTTTGCAAGTGACGCTCGTGCGTTAAATTTTATTCCGATTTGAGCTGATGCCCCTGCCAGACGACAGACGGCTAATTATACTCTACAGCCAAATTGATGTCCCTATCGTCTTTTTAAGGAGCTATCATGCCTTCAGTTAAGGTTAAAGAAAACGAACCCGTTGATTTTGCCATCCGCCGTTTTAAGCGTGCTTGTGAAAAAGCAGGCGTTCTAGCAGACGTGCGTAAAAAAGAATTCTTCGAAAAACCAACGCAAGAGCGTAAGCGTAAAAAAGCCGCTGCCGTTAAGCGTTACAAGAAAAAAATGTATCGTGAGTCTGTGCGTACCACTCGCCAGTACTAATTGATTCCAAATCCCCAAGCGACCGTTCAGTTATCTTGGGGATTTTTTTATGCCTAAAAATCACCCAGTTTCACCCATCCGTCCCAACGCTTAAGCGATATTTTTTGATTTCATTTCCACCATGAAAACAGGAAACACCCTATCGATTCTGCTAAAAATCTGTTATAATTTAAGGCGTGCTGAACATTGGTAACATTATTTGCACCCTAGAAATAATTTCTGCATTAAAAATGGCTAAATCGTAATTTTCATCGTTAAAAGCCTTGCCAATACTCTTATATTGCCTGCGACTTTCTCCTTGAAACCACTGACGATTTTCCTTATTTTTAATCGTACATATCAACGTTCAATACGCCCTAGTAAAAATCTTTTTATTTTTTGGCAGAGCTTTAGCTATGATGACAATTGCAGGACAGCCGTTTCTTACGGATTTTCAAAGCGAAAAACTATTAAAAGAACTCAAAGAAAAAGCCAAGCTTGCGGTGACGGGCATTAAAACCCAGCAAGTCTTTGTTTTTGAGAATTACCTGCCAGATACCGACCGCCAAAAAGCGTGCGAGCTATTAAACGGCAGCAAGGACGAACCTGCATTGATAGAAAAAGCCGTCAGTGAGCGCCAAGTGGTGATTTGCCCTCGCTTCGGTACGATTAGTCCTTGGTCATCGAAAGCCACGGACATTTTTCATAACGCAGGACTTAACATTAAGCGTGTCGAACGTGTCGTTGTCATCACCTTAAGTGGCAATGAACTCCCCCTAAAACTGCCCAAAGAGGCAGAAAATCTACTACATGACCGCATGACCCAAAGCTTGGTCTACAATTTATCTGACACAAAAAAACTGTTCGAAGATGGCACACCCACGCCATTAACCCACATTGACATCATGGGCAAAGGTCGAGCCGCCCTAGAAACCGCCAATAAAGAACAAGGCTTTGCTTTGTCCGAAGAAGACATTGATTATCTGGTCAAGCACTACAACATCTTAGCCAGAAATCCCACGGACGTGGAGCTGATGATGTTCGCCCAAGCCAACAGCGAGCATTGCCGCCATAAGATTTTTAATGCTGAATGGACGATTGACGGCAAAATACAAGAAAAATCATTGTTCAAAATGATTAAAAACACCCATGAAACACACCCCGAGGGCATTTTATCTGCTTATAAAGACAATGCTGCGGTGATGGAAGGTTTCACGGCTGAGCGCTTTTATCCCACAAAGAATGCAGACGGTCAGTCGGAATATGGCTTTCATCATGAACAAGTTGACATCTTAATGAAAGTGGAAACTCACAACCACCCGACTGCCATTGCACCATTTGCGGGAGCTGCGACAGGTTCAGGCGGAGAGATTCGTGATGAAGGTGCAACAGGACGTGGCGGTAAGCCAAAAGCAGGTCTGACAGGCTTTCATGTTTCACACTTACACCTGCCCAATATGCCAGAAAAATGGGAAAATCAAGGACAAGTCTCCACCAAAGACTACGGCAAACCTAACCGCATGGCGTCCGCCCTTGACATTATGACCACCGCCCCACTCGGCTCAGCAGCATTTAGCAATGAGTTTGGTCGTCCCAATTTGACGGGATATTTTAGAAGTTTTCAGCTGGATTTAAGCCCTGACCAAGATGGTTCAGCCATGCGTGGCTACCATAAGCCGATTATGATTGCAGGCGGTTATGGCAATATCAAGCGTAACCTTATCGAAAAAAACCCCATCAAAATAGGAGACTTGCTCATCGTCCTTGGCGGTCCTGCCATGCAAATCGGTCTGGGCGGGGGTGCTGCCAGCTCGGTAGATAGCGGGGAAATGGACGAAAGTCTTGATTTTGCGAGTGTGCAGCGTGATAATGCCGAGATGGAACGCCGCTGCCAAGAAGTCATCGATGCCTGCTGGGCGATGGGCGATGACAACCCCATTGTCTCCATTCATGATGTCGGTGCAGGCGGTTTATCGAACGCCATGCCTGAACTTGTGAACGACCATGAGCTTGGCGCACACCTAAATCTGCGTAAAGTTCCCTCTTTGGAGCTGGGTATGTCACCGATGGCAATTTGGTCGAACGAAGCCCAAGAACGCTATGTGCTTGCCATTGACCCAAAAGACGAAGCACGCTTCCGTGAACTGTGCGAGCGTGAACGTGCGCCCTTTGCTGTACTGGGCGTCGCCACAGACGTACGCCAGCTAAAAGTTGATGATGACGTGCTGCCTGAGCAGCCTGTTGACTTGCCCATGCAAGTACTACTGGGCGGCACACCCAGAATGAAACGCAGCTTCACAAGAAAACCTGCCAAGCTAACCGCGTTATCACTTGAGCATATCAATCTTAATGAAAGCATTAAAGATGTCCTTAGACACCCGACAGTCGCCAGCAAGTCTTTCTTAATTAGCATCGGCGACCGCTCCATTACAGGCATGGTTACCCAAGAACAGTACGTGGGCAAATACCAAATCCCTGTCGCTGACTGTGCGGTAACCAGCACCACCATCACCGCTGACACAGGTGAGGCGATGGCAATGGGCGAGCGTACCCCTGTCGCCCTGATTAACCCCGCTGCGTCAGCACGCCTTGCGGTCGGTGAGGCTGTTACTAACTTAGCTTCAGCTCGCATTGATAAAATCTCTGACATTGTCCTATCCGCCAACTGGATGGCAGCGTGTGGCTCAGACACAGAAGACGCCGCCCTATTTGACGCTGTTCATGCAGTCGGCGAGGAGCTTTGCCCTGCCCTTGGCATTGCTATTCCCGTAGGCAAAGACAGCCTCTCCATGCGTGCCACTTGGCAGGATAAAGAGGGCGATAAAGCCATCACCTCGCCCATGAGCCTTGTCATCACAGGCTTTGCCCCTGTTTTAGACGTCAAAAAAACCATCACCCCAGAACTCATCAATGTGGACAGTCAGCTGTATCGAATTGACCTATCAAAGGGCAAATACCGTCTTGGCGGCTCGATTCTTGCCCAGACACTCAGTCAGCTGGGCGATGACAGCCCCGATGTGGACAACCCAACAGACCTCATCAATTTCTTTAATTTTATCCAAGAAGCCAACCAATACGGGTTAATCAGTGCTTACCATGACATTTCTGATGGTGGCTTGATTGCTACGGTTGCAGAAATGCAGTTCACTGCTCGTGTCGGCATTAACCTAAGCTTATCCGATGACAATTTGGTTGGTCAGCTCTTCTCTGAGGAGCTGGGTGCTGTGGTACAAGTTTTACCTGAATGCGTCGCCGACCTTGAAGAACTGGCACAAAAACACAACATCGGCGATATGTTTAGCGTCATCGGACAAGTCTTCGAAACACCCGAAGGCGGCGCCGACGAGGACATTCTTAGCATCACCAGCGCAAGCTTTAATACTGAATTTGCCCGCAGTGAACTGCAACATGAATGGACAAAAGTCTCCTACCACATCGCCAAAAACCGTGACAATCCTACCTGCGTAGAAGAAGAATTCGCCCTGATTGACGACCCTGACCACAAAGGGCTAATTGCCATCGCCAACTACGACTTAAACCAAGCCATAGAAGTCCCGTATCTAAACAGCCGCACCACTAAGCCGAAAGTCGCCATTTTGCGTGAACAAGGCGTGAACGGTCACCTAGAAATGGCGGCAGGCTTCACCCAAGCAGGCTTCACCGCTGTGGACGTACACATGAGCGACTTACTGTCTGGTCGGATTAACCTAAGAGACTTTGACGGCTTGGTGGCGTGTGGCGGCTTTAGCTATGGTGACGTACTGGGTGCAGGCACAGGTTGGGCAAATTCCATCTTATTTTCAGAAACGCTGTCGTCTGAATTCGCCAAATTCTTCCACAGACCCGAAACCTTTGCCCTTGGCGTGTGCAATGGCTGTCAAATGATGAGCCAGTTAAAAGATTTGATGGTGGGTGCGGAACATTTCCCACGTTTCATCGCCAACAAATCAGCACGCTTCGAAGCACGCACCGTCAACGTGCGTGTAGAACGCACCAAATCCGTACTATTAAAGGGCATGCAAGACAGCATTCTACCCATTGCGGTAGCACATGGTGAGGGCTTTGCCGACCTATCGGACAAATCACGTACCGAGCTTGAGCTGTCAGGTCAAGTCGCTCTACGCTATGTCGACAGCAACGGCAACCCAACCGAGCATTACCCCCTAAACCCGAACGGCTCCATCGGTGGCATTACAGGCATTTGTAGCAATGACGGACGCGTCACCCTCATGATGCCCCACCCAGAAAGAAACCTACGTGCCGTAAACCACTCATGGAAACCCAAAGAGTGGGACAAAGACGGTGCATGGTTAAGATTATTTAGAAATGCAAGAGCATTTTTAAGATAATTTAAAATAAAAAGATTGGTCACCCCGACCAATCTTTTTTATTCGAATAATTTAAGTACAATGACAAAACAACTCACAAAAGACACCGCCATTGCCTATCGTGAATTTGACTGGGAGGACAACCCAAACGAAACCGTCCTTATCTTGATTGGCAAGCCTTATCAAAAATCAGACCATGAGTGGTGCTGTCCTTATCGTATCACGGGAGCTGGTCGGGATTTTAGCCTTGAGGTGTGCGGTGTAGATGGCGTGCAAGCCCTACAGCTTGCCTTTTTCGTCATCGACTCTGTGCTGGCTGACGATGAATTAAGGCTGCTTTTATGGGGCGAGCCGTTTCTAGGTTTTTGTCACCAGCCCCATACCCCATAACACCCCACAAAAAAAGACCACGGCTGTCCGCAGTCTTTTTCCTTAAAAATCAAATCAAAGCACAAGCTCGCCAATATCCGCCACACTCAAAAACAGCGCTCGCACTTGTTTTAAGAGTGCCAAACGGTTGTTTTTAAGGGCAACATCATCGCTATTGACCATCACCTTATCAAAAAACTCGGTCAATGGCGTATCCAGACTTACCAAAGTTGTTAAAATGCCTTGATAGTCAGCTTGCTCAAGAAGTGGCTTACAGGCATTTTGGGCATTGACAAGGGTGGTAAACAGAGATTTTTCAGCCGTCTCAACGAGTAAGTTTTCATCAATATTGGCATTGATTTCGCTTTCGGCTTTGGCAAGAATGTTTGCCACTCGCTTATTATTTTGTGCCAAAGTCTTAGCAACAGGCTCGGCACGGAATTTTTCCACCGCCCAAATGCGTTCATCAAAATCAAGGGGCATATGCGGATTGATGGCTTGTACCGCCAAAATCGTATCCACTGCCACGCCTTTGTCTTCGTACATCGGACGATAGCGCGCGTTGATAAATTCCATCACATCGGTAAAGGTCTTGGCAAGGTTGTCAAGTTTATTGCCATAACCCAAAATCGCCTGCTCTACAAGGGCAACCAAATTGAGTGCTAATTTTTTCTCAATCAAAATTCTTAAAATACCAATGCTGGCACGGCGTAGGCTAAACGGGTCTTTTGACCCTGTCGGGATCTCGCCAATACCAAAAATTCCCACCATCGTGTCAAGGCGGTCGGCAAGGGCAAGACACACGCCAATGTCGGTTTTGGGCAACTCATCGCCTGCAAATCTGGGCAAATACTGCTCACTGATTGCGTCTGCCACATCGGCAGGTTCGCCATTTAAATGGGCATAATAAGTTCCCGCCACGCCTTGCAGTTCGGGGAATTCACCCACCAGCGTACTTGCCAAGTCGCATTTTGCCAAAATCCCTGCACGGGTGGCGTTATCGACATTCGCCCCAATCTGTGTGGCGATAAAGGCAGAAAGTTTGGCAATGCGTTCGGATTTTTCCCAAATCGTGCCAAGCTTGTCTTGGAACACACGGTTTTTTAGATTTTCGGACAGGGCAAACAGGGGCTGTTTTTGGTCCTGTAAAAAGAAAAACTCTGCGTCCGCCAGACGGGGGCGTACGACTTTTTCATTACCCAAAATGACCGCCTGTTTGTCGGTGCTGTCAATGTTACTAATAAAGATAAAATAAGGCTGTAATTTACCGTCTTTGGTTAAACAAAAATACTTTTGGTCGGCCTGCATTGTGCTAATCAAGGCTTCTTGTGGCACGGCTAAGAACCGCTCTGGGAAAGTCGCTCGCAGAGCCACAGGATAATCCACCAAAGCAGTAACTTCATCCAACAGGTCGCTTGGGACAATGGCACTCGCCCCCACTTCATCGGAGAGCTTGGCAACTTGCTCGCTAATCAACGCTTGGCGTTTGGCAAAATCGGCAATGACATAAGCCCTTTCAAGCACACTTTCGTACTCATTGGCATTGGCAATATTCACAAACTCAGGGGCGTGGAAACGGTGTCCACAGGTTTGGTTGCCTGCTTGGTGTCCTTGAATGGTCGCCGAAATGACCGCCTCATCACGCATTAGCACCACCCATTTGACAGGACGGACAAATTCGTGTTTGTCGGCACCCGACCGCATTCGCTTGGCAATCGGTAGCTCGTCTAGGGCTTTTTGGATTAGGCGGGGCAGTAGCTCGTCCACGCTTTCACCCTTGACGGTCAGCTCATAGCCGATGTACTCGCCTTTTTTGTCAGAAAGCGTGATTAAATCGGCTTTGGTTAGGTTTAAGCCTGTGGCGTTTAGCCCTTGTAAAAAGCCAAGTCCTGCACGGGTTAGCTCGCCCGTCTCATCAAAGGCGGATTTGACCGCAGGGCCTTTTTTGGTTTCTACTTTGTCGGGCGTAACGCTGGCAACATTAAAAATCTGCACCGCCAAACGGCGTGGACTGGCATAGCTTTTAATGCTGTCAAAGGCGATTTGACCGTCCACAAGCGATTTTTCAAGGCTTGTTTTTAGGGCGATTTCTAGGATTTTTAGAGATTTTGGCGGTAATTCTTCACAGCCAAGTTCAAATAGGATGGTGTTCATTGTTTGACCTTTTTCAATTATATCTAAATAAATTGGGTTTCTTGCGATTTGCTTGCCAAGCATTTTCCAAAATTTTTAACATTTCATCAACGCTAGGCTGTTCTTGTTTGGGTGGTATAAGTCTTGGCTTGGCATTTTCCAAATCATATAAAAATTACTCTATTGCTTTTTCGTCCCTTACCACAAAACTTTTAAAAAAATGATGAAGTTGCCATTTTTAGCCTTTCATTCATTATTTATATAAAAATTAAATTGCTCAAGACTACTCTCGCACAATGATTGCAATTTAAAAAAGTCGTATTCTTGCCCTAGTTTTGGTTGCCAATAACGACCATGTGCCAACCAATGCCGATATTTAAAAGCCGATTTAATATTACCAATCAATTGTTGATGAATATTGGTATGAGACTTCCAACCTTCTAAAATATCATCTTCTAATGACACTCGATTGCCATTATTTTTATATAAATCTCTAAAATAACGAGACAAGTCATCTCTTAATTTTCTTTCAACACGAGAAATATAATCCACACGAAAATTTGCTTCTAGTGCTGACAACAATACCAAAGACAACGCCAATTCATTCTCTTGTAGCACTTTATTGCATTGCTCCAAAAGCTCAGATTCAGAAAAACCAACAAACAACTCATAAGCCTTCGGGTTTTGCAAAGAAAAATAAAAACGAATTGCTAGACAACTATCTTGATATTGTTGCACAATTTCATCTATTTTGGCATTATTATTAGAAAAGCCAATCTTTTTATATTTAGGCATTGACAAGTTCCATTAAGGCATCTTGAAAACTTTCTTGATTTAACTCAAAAAATGCCAATCGTGGTTGTTGTTGGGCGATTGCCCATACCAATGCATTAGGTTCTTTTTTAGTATTTTTGGCAATATCTAGCCTTTTTTCATCTTGTTCAATTAAGACCAATTTGATTGTGCCATGACTGCTATTCATATCCACACGCCCACTTGCTCCTATTAAATTTGCACCTTTAGGCGTTAGGGTAATAGTGTCTTTACCCAATTGAATGAAAAGTTTTTTAGCAGAATATTCGCCAATATATTCTTCATTAATTAGCACCTCTTGCTCATTTAAGATAATTTTATCTTTATAAGGTTCTAAATAACTTTGAATATCGCCATAAAGATGACCTAAGTATTCCAA
Organism: Moraxella sp.; assembly: GCA_030525705.1. Lineage (GTDB taxonomy): Bacteria > Pseudomonadota > Gammaproteobacteria > Pseudomonadales > Moraxellaceae > Moraxella. The sequence goes on along the minus strand of JAUNEE010000011.1, from coordinate 4,330 downwards.
CCATTGATTTTTTTTTGCCTGCCAATCAATTTGTACTTCTGTATTGCTTTGATTGTCAAGCTGGTTGACAAACTCATCGAAAGTAATTGCCATTGCATTCTCCTAATTTTGTTCATTTTCTTTAGGTAGCCATTTTTCAAGGGCTTCTTTTTTATGGGCTTCATCGGCGAGTGGAAAACCAAGTTTCGCCCTTGCAATCGTATAGCTCTCCGCCACTTTTCTTGCCAAAGTCCGCACTCTTAAAATAAATCTTTGGCGTTCGGTAACCGAGATTGCCCCACGAGCGTCAAGTAGATTAAAGCTATGACTTGCCTTTAATACCATTTCATAGGCTGGCAAGGGCAAATTCACGCCCACAAGGCGGTCGGCTTCTTTTTCATAAAAATCAAACAGTTCAAAGAGCTTTTCCACATCGGCATATTCAAAGTTGTAGGTGGACTGCTCCACTTCGTTTTGATGGAACACATCGCCATAAGTAACTCGCCCAAACTCACCATCCGCCCACACAAGGTCATAAACGCTGTCCACGCCTTGAATATACATCGCAAGACGTTCTAGCCCATAAGTAATCTCGCCCGTTACAGGGAAACACTCAATACCACCCACCTGCTGAAAATAGGTAAACTGCGTCACTTCCATACCGTTTAGCCAAACTTCCCAGCCCAAACCCCACGCCCCCAAAGTTGGCGACTCCCAGTTATCTTCCACAAAACGCACATCGTGGATGAGCGTGTCAATGCCAAGAGCCTTTAACGAACCCAAATACAGCTCTTGAATGTTGGCGGGGTTTGGTTTTAGGACGACTTGGAATTGGTAATAATGTTGTAAGCGGTTGGGGTTTTCGCCATATCGTCCATCGGTCGGACGGCGAGACGGCTGAACATAGGCAGCGTTCCATTTTTCGGGGGTTAAGGCACGCAAAAAAGTCGCCGTATGAAAAGTCCCTGCCCCCATTTCCATATCATAAGGCTGTAAAATTACACAGCCTTTTTCCGCCCAGTAGTTTTGTAGGGTTAAAATGATTTCTTGAAAGGTTAAGGTTTTGGTTGTCATTGTGCGTACCTAAAAAATACATTGAAAATACATTAAAATGGGTCATTTTAACATACTTTAAAAGCGCTTACCAAATTGATTTTTTAGCGGTTAGTTTTAAAAAGTGGGCAACATTTGATGAGTCGGACTGGTGACAACCCAACCGCCCAAGACAATCCAACACACCCCTTGCTTGGGAAAATTGGGCGATTTTTCCCAATACGGCCACCCGTCCACATTCAAGCTATGTTATAATCCCCCATCAACACCAACCCACCTCACCCATGAAAAAACGCACCGCTGTCCCGACACTTGCTTGGTCTGCTAAAGCACCGTGGCGACCCACGCCGCTGAGCCTTTTTATACTCATCACCACACTGGGGGTGTGCGGTGTGGGCGAGTCTTTAATTATCCAGTCACAGCTTGGGGCGGCGCCTTGGACGGTATTAGCCCTTGGCGTAAACCATTTTACGCCGTTTAGTCTTGGGCTAACCACATTTTGTATTAGCGTCGTTGTACTGCTTTTATGGTTGCCTTTGGGTTTAAAAATGGGACTTGGTACGCTGATGAACGCCCTAATCATTGCCACTACCTTGCATTTTATTCTGCCTGTTTTGCCTATAGCAGAAGACCTGCTAATGCAATGGGCATATCTACTGGGTGGAATTGTCTTGCTTGGTGTGGGGACGTGCTTTTATTTGACCTGTCATATGGGCGGCGGCCCTAGGGACGGGCTTTTGGTGGGCATTTGGCAAAAAGTCGGCAGACCCATCGGACAAGTCCGCACCGTCATCGAGCTGACCGTCTGCGGTATGGGATTTTTATTGGGTGGCACAGTGGGCATTGGCACGCTAGTGTTTGCTTTTGGGGTGGGTCAAGTCATGCAAGTCACTTTTCGCCTCCTAGAAACCGCCAAATTAAAAGCCACCAAACACAGCCAAAAATAAAAACAGCACCCAACATCTGTGCTGTTTTTATTTATCATCTAATTTTTCACCCAATCAAGGTGTATGCTCATAAACCACCCGTGGCTGAGCATAAGAATCGGCAGTGGCATTCGGCATTAAAATCCACAGCACCACATAAATCAAAAGCCCTGGCACCGCAACACTCACCGCAGAAATAATCACAAAAATCAAACGTGTCAGTGTCGGTGACCAACCAAGATACTCCGCCACACCCCCAAGCACGCCTGCAAACATACGATGATTTTTCGAACGATGCAATTTCATCAATTTTGCCATACAACCCCCTTGTCTAAACAAATAATAACAATAAAAACATCGGCTCAATGCTATTATAATGGCAACTTTTTTAGGATTTTTCAATACATCAAGAAAGCCCTCTTACATTTTTTATCGATTTTTCACAAACGACACGCACATGATTACAAAAACACGTACTGGGATTTTGATGACGGAATTTGCACCGCTGCACTTGGGGCATTTGATGGACATCAATTACGCCGCAGGGCAAGTCGACACCTTGCACATCATTATCACACCCAGCCAAAATTCCTACAAAACGCCCACGCTACAAGACGTCACCCGTTGGCTGCAAAACAGCTGTCAAGATTTCGGCTTTATAAAAATCCATCACACAGACAGTTTGGAGCTACCCAAGCTCACTGCGTACTTTGATTACACAAAAGACGCAGCAGGGCAAGACAGTCTAAATGCCGCCATACAAGCCTTGGGACTGGACGCACCCGAGGTTTTTTCAAAAACTGCCGCGGATTCCAAGCTTATTCTACCGAAAACCCTTTATGACACGCTTGCCATTAAAGAACAAGTTTTGCGATATTTTTCTTATCTCGCCCCTGCTTGTCGTTATTTTTATACGCATACGCTGGCGGTGGTTGGCGGAGAAAGCTCAGGCAAAACCACACTGGTGCATAAACTAAAAAACCACTACGGAGCAAGCGTCGCCTTAGAAATGGGGCGACTTTATAGCGACAGTCATTTGGGCGGTAGCGAACTTGCCTTGCAGTACAGCGATTACACCTCCATCGCTACCTTACACGCCCACGCCATCGACACCGCAAGACTGTCCGCCACGGCAGCGGTGACGTTTATTGATACCGACTTTGTGACCACGCAGGCATTTTGTGAAACTTATGAGGGGCGAAGCAACCCCGTGGTAGAAGCCTACATCAAGGAGTATCGCCTAGACAGCACGCTGTATCTGGATAATAATGTCAAATGGGTGGCGGACGGCATACGCAGACTGGGCGGCTCGCATCGCACTGCCTTTGCTGAAAAACTGCTCAGCCTGCATAAAAAACACGACATCGATTTATATAAAATCGACCACCCAGACTATCACATACGCTACGAGCAAGCCGTCGCCTACATTGATAAGTTACTTGGATTAACGCCTTTGGAGTACGTATCATGAAAATCCGCCTATTAGACAACTTACTGGACAAATGGTCAACACAGTGGATTATCACATGGTTTAGCCTTGGTGTAGTCGCTTTATTTACAGGCTTTTGGCTAACCACAGAAAAAACCGTCTTAGACTGGTTTTATCTGGGTGTGTCCATTATCGGGCTTTTGTGCGTGGTGGGCTTAAGCTTTAGAAAAAATGTGATGGGCAACGGATTTGGCATGGTGGCGACCGCAGGTGAGGTCATCGTCCAAGGCACTTCTGGCGCGGTGGGGCTAATGCTTGCCCCAATTTTCAACTTTTTTACCCATGCCTATGGCGTGCATTACTGGGCAAAAAACAGCAATGCTGATGGCGAAATGATACCCAAATCCGCCACAAAGAAAGTTTGGATTGTCACCGCCCTCTTTATTCTTGTCGGACTTGGGCTATTCCCCACCCTAAACAGCTGGCTTCAATCACTGGGCTACGGCATCATTGATGATGACGGCAGTCGCTTTTTAGGCATCGACTTTTTCTGGGTAAATGTTGCCGCCTTTGTCCTATCCATCACCGCCCAAGTCACCATGATTTTGCGTTATTCATTTAACTGGTGGATTTGGATTTTAGTGAATGCGGTGTGGCTCATCGTCAACCTCATGACGGGTAACTACATTTTCGCCATTCAGACCTGCATTTATCAAATCAACGCCATCATCGGACTGTATGAATGGCAAAGAAGTCAATGAACTAAAAAAATCGCCCAAAATAAGGGCGATTTTTAATACCATCACTCAAAAAACACCTAGCCAAAGACAACCGTCTTGCCCTCATCAATAATCACACGGTCTTCTAAGTGCCACTTCACCGCCCGTGCAAGCACATCACGCTCAATGTCCCGCCCAAGCTCTCTTAAATCCACCACGCTATA
>JAUNEE010000070.1 GCA_030525705.1 Moraxella sp. | reverse complement strand
AAGGCAAGGTTAAATTTTGCTGGGCAAGGCGTTCGTGGTCTTGCTCGTTCATTAACGCTAAGTCGGTGGTCGTGTTAGACATTGGAAGGTTCCTAGAGTTTAAATTTTAATGTTTAAAGTGACACTTACCAAACCCAAAATTTGGTGCGGACTGTGCGGGTGAACTTAAATCAACCCGCATGATTCAATGGTAAATTTTATGCCAGCGTTAAGGTAATTTTGGGCGTAAGGCACGTATGACGCACCGCCATGGATTGCATGACAAATAATGCGCGTGCACAGCTTGCGGAGCGGTTTTAGGCGTTTGAATGTGATTTTAAAATTCACAACAAACTCTCACGGCTATTTTATTAAACTTCCTGCGAAACTCCGAAATAAGGAAAACCGCTCAAAGTAAGCTTGTCGAACCGCCACTGTTTTTTGCCACCCGAAGGCATAGCTTAAGGGTGAACGAAAAAACCCAGTTTTGCAGGAAGTCTATTCAATGTTTCCCCATCTGACGAAATTTTACCACCGCCCTACGCCAATCATTGGTTGGCATTGCCACCGTCCCTGACGAATAACTGCCTGCTTTATCAATGCTTTGGGCAACAAAGGTTCTGCCTGTTAAAGTGGTAAAGTTGGGGACAGTCAAATGTCCTGCAATGCCTACGCCACCACCAATCACACAGCCTTTGCCAATGGTGGTAGAGCCTGCCACACCAACCATCGCTGCCATTGCCGTGCCCGCTCCAATCTTAACATTGTGGGCGATTTGCACCAAATTATCAATAATCACATCATCACTGATGACGGTATCGTCCACCGCCCCACGATCAATACAGGTGTTTGCTCCAATCCGCACCCGATTGCCAATCACAACTCGTCCAAGCTGGGCAATGCGCTCCCAACCTTGCTCACTTGGGTTGGCACTTGGGGCAAAACCAAAGCCGCCCCCCCCAATCACCGCCCCACTATGGACAATACAATCATCGCCCACGACACAGTCGTGATGAATGTTAACACTATGATAAATTTGGCAATTTTTTCCGATGATTACTTCGTCTTCTAAGGTGACTTGATTACCAATCACGCTGTTATCGCCAATGACAACATTTGCCCCAACGACAGAAAACGCCCCAATGCTGACATTTTGCCCCAAAGTGGCGGTGAGGTCAATGTGAGCGGTGGGGTGGATTTTGTCTGTTTGTCTTTTTCTTTCAAAGGCTTGGCTAACGGACGCATACGCCAAATAAGGATTGTCCACAACAATGGCGGTCAAAACCTTTGGCACTTTGTCCATAAATTTTGGCGAAATCAGCACCACGCCTGCCTTGCATTCGGCAAGTTTATCGGCGTATTTGGGATTTGCCAAAAAGCCAATTTTGCCATTGTCTAACTTTTCCAAACTTGCCACGCCTGCAATGGCGACATCACAGGCGGATAAGTCGGTCAAATTATGCACAACTTGGCGTTTGGCGATGGCGGTCAGCAACGTTTCTAATTTAACCATTAAAAGACGCTGCCGATTTGGAACTGCACACGCTCGGTTTTATCATACGCTTTGTCGCCGATGGGCATGGCGTAGCTGATAGAAATCGGTCCGATGGGCGTATACCATGTCGCACCCACACCCGCACTATAACGCAGGTCGTTGTCATCTGTTAAAATCGGCACAGAACCCGTCAGACCTGGATTGATGGTGGAGATATCCAGCATTTCTTTACTGGCACCTGTGGTATCAAAGACCTGTCCGCCCTCGAAGAAAATCACAGGACGCACCTGCTCCGCCCAGTCGCCTTTAAATGGTACGGGCAAAATCAGCTCCGTACCGAAGGTTGCCAAGGCATTACCACCCACAATCTCGCCTCGCACCGTTCTTAGGTTACGAGAGATATAATCATAAGCTTGCGACTGCGGTCCAAGGCTTGAGGCGTCATAGCCACGCACCGAGCCATACCCACCTGCATAGAAATTCTCATAAAACGGTAAATCATTACCATAGCCCAAGCGGGTATAACCACGCAAAATCATGCCTTTCGCCAAGGGGTGATAGATATTGCCACGGTACAAGGCTTTTTGGTACGTTTTATCACCAAAGCCAAAAGTCAAGTCAACATTATGACTCATGCCCTTGGTTGGGAACACGGGGCGGTCTAGGCTTGAATAACTCCAGCCCAAGATGGCATTATACGTAGTGTAATCATTTTCAAAGCTTGCCCCATTCTCGAAGTCTGCCTTACCACCATCTTCGATGAGCTGCTTGACGTTATTGATGCCCATAAAGCGTCCGCCACGCACCTCGGTATTATCAATGTTGATGCCGCCGCTGATACGCTGATTTTCATCAATGGGGTAGCCATAGCTAAGATTTCCACCGAAGGAATCAAGCACGTAATTTGAGATATTTTTGCTGTCGTATTTGGTCTTGCGATAATACGCACCCAAGCTTTGAGAAATGCCATTCACCGTAAAGAACGGATCGGTATAGCCCAAGCTGTAGTTTTCTTGAGTTTCAGAACGAGAAAACGCCGCATTAACTTTATTGCCTGTTCCCATGAAGTTATTTTGGGATAAGTCCACTTGGAACGTCACGCCACCCCCTTGAGAATAGCCTGCGGCGATGGTTGATGAACCAGACGGCTGCTCTTCGACATTAAAAATCACGTCAATCTGGTCTGGCGTACCCACCACAGGGCGGGTCTCCACGGTAACATCTTTAAAATAGCCTGTTCTCATCAAACGCACACGAGACAGCTGAATTTTCTCATTCGAAGCAAGCGAACCCTCAAGCTGACGCATTTCACGGCGAAGTACTTCATCTTTGGTTTTAATGTTACCATTAAAATTGATACGGCGAACGGTAATAGGACGCATCGGGTCGACATAATATTCAATATCCACCACACGTGTGGCGTCATTGATACGTGGTACAGGACGAATCTGAGCATTATAAAAGCCCTCATCGCCATACTTTGAAATCAAGGCTTGATTGGTTTCTTCAAGCTTCGCCTGAGAATAATGCGTGCCACTTTCATAAGCGATTTTTTCATTTAACTGCGTGACAGGGTAGTAAGGATTGCCCAAAAAGCGGGTCTCACCAAACGTATAACGCTCGCCCTCTTTGATTTTTAGCTCAACGAAGACACTGTCTTTGTCATCGTTAATGTTTAAAACCGCGTCTTCCACCTCAAAGCGGATAAACCCTGCATTTAGATACATCGCTTTTAAGGATTCAAGGCTTGCGGCAAATTTTTCTTGGGCGTAGCGGTCAGAACGCCCCAAAGGATTCCAGTTGCTTTCTTTTAAAAGCAAGGCGTCCTTGATGTCGCTGTCGCTAAAGTGCTGATTGCCGATGATGTTAATGTCCACCACACGAGCAGGCTTACCCTCGATAAAACGAATGTCAAGCTTGACACGGTTGCCATCTAGGACAGTTTGTTCAACTTCAACATCGCTATTATAATAGCCTTGCATGATGTACTGGTTTTCAAGCTCGGTGGCGATATTATGCACCGTGGATTGCTTTAAGACCTGCCCCTCTGCCAGCCCCGCTTGTTTTAAGCCCTCTTCAAGCGCCTCTTTTGGGATTAGACGGTTGCCCTCAAAGTTAACTTGCGCAATGACGGGACGCTCAGTGACATTAAACACCACCGTCTGCCCAGAGATGGCAGCTTGGACGTCTGAGAATTGTTCTGTTGCATATAAGGCACGCACCGCCTGTGCTACGCTTTCTTCACTCAAAGCCGAGCCTTGAGCAGGCAACACCGCATAAAGACTGTCAGCCGTCACCCGATTAAGCCCAGAGAATTGATAGTTTGTGATGGTTTGGGCGTAGGACACCGCACTCATTGCCATCACCACAGAAGTACACACCAAACGAGGCACAAAAGAAGTCATCTTCATAAAAACAATCCAAATCAGTTAAACAATCAAAAAATTATGCTAAAGTTAAGCCAAAAACAAAAATTTAGCAAGCATTATTGTCATTTTTTATTAAAAAATCGCTAAACGCCAAAAAGCCGACCGATATCGTTACTAATTGCAAGCAGCATGAAACCAAAAAGCAACAACATTCCCACACTAAGCCCCAAGGTCTGCACCCCCTCAGGCAAGGGCTTACCAACAATCAACTCATAAAGGGCGTACAAAATATGCCCGCCATCAAGCACAGGAATGGGCAATAAATTTAGCACCGCCAACGACAAACTAATCAATGCCGTGGTAGAAAGCACGGTCAAAAAGCCCATTTCAAAACTCTGCTTGGAGACATCGGCAATGGTAATCGGACCTGATAAATTTTCAATACCAATCAAGCCAGAGAGCATCTTACCCATTGATTTTAAAGTCATGATGGACAAATCATAAGTACGGGCAAAGGACGCTGTCATCGCCTCCACTGGTGTACGGTTAATCACGGTTTTGTAATCGTCAGGCACGACAATTTTATCACGATTTGCCACCATTGCCCCAATTTGCCCGATTTTCTCATTACTGCCTTTGACCGTTTTGCCTTGGGGCATAATTGTGAGTATTTGTTCACTATTATTTCTAAGTACGGTAAATTGCAGGGATTTTTCAGGGCTTTGACGGATAATTTGTGTCGCATCTTGCCAAGTGCTAATCGGTGTTTCGTTAATTTTCAATAACTTATCTCCCACCTTTAAGCCCATCAACGCCCCCGCCCCATCTGGCACAAGCTCGCCAATCACAGGCTCTATGGCAGGCTCCCACGACCCAATGCCAAGCACGGTTAGAGGGTCTTTGCCTTTATCATCGCCTTGCAAAAAGTTGTGAATGGGTAAATTAACCAAAGTTTCATTGCTTGGCTCATTATTTTTTAACACCTTAAACTCAACTTCGCCCGTTTCGCCTTGACGGTCGGCAAGGGCATAAAACACCGCTTGCCAGCTATCCACCGCCTTGCCGTCCACCGCCACGATTTTATCGCCCACCACAAGTCCGCTTGCGACCGCAGGTTCAGCAACTTTGCCAATGCGGGTGTTTAACTGTTCACTTGGATTTAAAAAAATCACAAAAAACAGCCCAATGGCA
>JAUNEE010000069.1 GCA_030525705.1 Moraxella sp. | reverse complement strand
CGGATATGGTCTTTGCCCCCAGTGTGGGCGAAATGTACCCCACTTATCCACCCAATATCCAAGTATTAAGCGGTGAGATGACCAAGATTTTGTGTGGTAAAAGTCGTCCTACGCATTTTGATGGGGTGGGACTTGTGGTATCTAAGCTCTTTAATATCGTGCGTCCTGATGTTACTGTTTTTGGCAAAAAAGATTATCAGCAATTAGCGATTATCAGACAGCTTAATGATGAATTAAATTTTGGCATACAAATTATCGGAGCGGATATTGTCCGTGCCGATGATGGCCTGGCACTCTCATCAAGAAATGGCTATTTAACGCCCGATGAAAGAGCCATCGCCCCAGTTATTAACCAAACCCTGCAAAAAATCAAAGTCGATATTTTAACTGGTGATTTTGCAAATTATGCCAACATTATGCAAAAATATCATAATGAATTAACCAATCTGGGCTTAAAAGTAGATTATTTAGAATTGTATAATGATAAACTACAAACTCCAACCGCCAATGACAAAAACTTAGTGGTTTTAACTGCGGTGTTTGTGGGTAAAGCAAGATTATTGGATAATTTAGAGATAAATTTATAGAAATAAACTAATAGGCAATATGATAAATGACAGCAACTACCCCTAATATCATTATTGTTTCAGGTCGGTCAGGTTCTGGCAAGACTTCGGTTTTAAATATTTTAGAGGATTTTGGTTATTATGTGATTGATAACTTGCCTGTATCTTTAGTGCCAAGTGCGGTGCAAAAGCTCATCGAAACGGGCATTTGTAAAATCGCCTTGGGTATTGATGTGAGAACTCCGAAGGCGGATTTGTCGAATTTCGGGACGGTGCATGACGAGCTATTAAAGCACTATGGCGAAGCGGCAGTACGTGTGCTGTATACTACCGCCAGCGAAGGGGTTTTAGTGGCACGGTTCGGGGCGACACGTCGGGTGCATCCTTTGATGGCATTGCCTGAAAATGCGGTGAGCAACTTGCCAAATGCCATTAAAAAAGAAATCGCTCTTTTAGAGGCAATCGCCACACGTTCCGACATAAAAATCGACACCAGTGGTCTAAATATCCACGAATTAAAAGAAAAAGTGCGTGACCATTTGGGTGTGGAAAATCGTGTTTTGGTTAATGTGCTGTCCTTTGGTTTTAAATATGGTACACCGATTGATGTGGATTTCGTATTTGATGTGCGGATTTTGCCGAATCCGCATTGGCATGAAGCGTTAAGGGCAAAAACAGGGCTAGATGAAGAGGTTCAGGCTTTTTTTGCCCAGTATCCTGAGGTGGACGCCATGGGGGTGGATATTGGGGCGTTTTTGGTGAAGTGGTTGCCACAGTTTTTGAACAACAACCGCCACACCGTCACGGTTGCCATCGGCTGTACGGGGGGCAAGCACCGCTCGGTGTGTGTGTCGGACAAGGTGACCAAGCTTTTGCGTGAGCAGCTGCCTGCGTGTCTGCCTGTGGTATTAAAGCATAGAGAAAAGCGTCATTGGCAGTCTTAATTTTTTTTAAAGTGAAGTTATGAATATTGATTTTAGTAAATTGGATATGCGGGTTTCTCGCACAGAATTAAAAAAGTCGCATGAGCGTTTGCAGGCATTGGCGGAGCCTTTGGCGGCTTTGCCAAAAAAGCACTGGGAGAATCTGCCTGTCACTGAGTACTTTTTAGATGAGCTGCGTGAGCTTGGCAGAATTACTTCTGCTGCCGCAAAAAACCGCCAAATCAAGCGAGTGGGAAAACTCATCGTTGATGAGAATCGTCATGCTTTGGTGGGGGCGTTGTTCGCCATTAAGTTCGACCAAGCCCAAGCTGCCAAAGTCGAGGCATGGTATGCCCGCCTAAAACTGACAGACGAGGCGAGCATAAAGCAGTTTGTGAAACAGTATAACGCCAGCGAGTATAACACTGTGTATCAGCTATTATTGTGGATTGAATACGCCAAGCACCAAAATGACAGCGAGCTTTTGGCGGAAAGTGAGCAAGATTTGCACAGCTATGTCAAAGAGGTGGCACTGCTTTCTAGTTAACTGCGTTCGTTTATCGGACAATTTTTAAATCCACACGAAATATGTGTGGATTTTTTGTGAAACATATGTTAATTTATGAATGGGTTTTATCATAAATATTTGCCAAACATAACAAGACATTTTCTTTAATTTAGTAAAATGGGTTTTGGTGGGTTGAATGATTGAGTAAAAAAATTGATGTTTAATAAAAAAGGTCTTTGCTATGACACAATCAACTTTATTTAAAAAGACGCTGCTTGCCACGCTTGTGCCTATCTTGGCAGTGACAAGCCACGCTGCCACCGTGCGTTCAGATGTGGATTATCAGACGTTCCGTGACTTTGCAGAGAATAAGGGTGACTTCACGGTCGGTGCGACCAATGTCACGGTGACAGATACCTCAGGAAAGGCGATTGGCACGGTATTAAATGGTGTGCCAATGCCAGACTTCGGGGCGACTGACCGTCTGACGGGGACGGTGACGCTTGTCGACCCACAGTATGCGGTGAGTGTGGCGCATAACTTCGTGTCTGAGACGGGAGCGGCACCTGCCGATGACCATTTGCATAGCCATCAGTTCGGTGGGCAAGGCTTTAATCCCGATGCACATCATTATAATTATGCGGTGGTGGATACGGGGGCAGACCCTGACTATCTGACGCTTGATGGCAAGCACGACTATGCTGTGCCACGTTTGTCTAAGCTTGTGACGGAGGTTGCACCCATTGCGGCAGCTGGCACGGTTGGACCTTTGTCGGATTATCAGGCAGGTTCAGACCGCTATGCGGCGTTTGTGCGGGTGGGTTCTGGTATCCAAGGCACACTGGCTCAAGGTGGCGGCAACGTCCTTGATATTTATAATGATTCCGTAGCGGCAAACCTAGCGGCAGCCCAAGGGAATGAGCCGTGGGAGGTCTGCGAAACGGGCAATGTCGCAGGTTGTACCAATTTAGAGACGGCGTATCATTATTTGACTGGTGGTGAGACTTTGCCTTATGTGCAGGGCTTTGGGTCGTTTGATCGGTATGAGGGTGTGCTGTTTAGTGGTGGCAATGACACCAGCGGCAAGCCTTCCACCTTGCAACATAGTCCTTTAGGAAATAACGAAGAAAGTGGTGACAGTGGCTCGCCTGTGTACGGCTATAATAAACAAACAGGACGGTGGGAGCTTGTTGGAGTGCTAGGCGGTAGCTTGGTTGCACAAGACCCGAATACATTTGAAAACACAGAAACGTGGAGCTACGCCATTGCCAGTCGCCCTGAGTATAACAACGCCCTCATCGAAGAGCGTGACACTGTGGTCACAGGCACGAACTACCGCTGGTCGCAGTCAGGCACGAATGGTACATTGACAGGCTCAAATACCATCAATGCAGGGTTAAGCACAGATGCCACCACCCCAAGTGCTAGCGGTTATGAAGTGCTGATGGACGGACTGCACAACGGCGAGACTTTGCACTTTGAAGGTAGGAACGGTACGCTAACCCTTGCCACGGACATTAACCAAGGTGCAGGGGCATTATATTTTAATGAAAACTTCACCGTAAAAGGACAAACAGGGGCTGAGACACATCTGGGTGCAGGCGTGGTGGTTGCGGACGGAAAAACCGTCACTTGGCAGGTGCACAACCCCGAGGGCGACCGTCTCTCTAAGCTTGGAGCGGGGACGCTTTTGGTGAATGGGGGTGGCAATAACAGAGGCGACATCAGTGTCGGTGATGGTACGGTTATCCTAAATCAGCAAGGCGGACAAGCCTTTAATCAAGTGGGCATCGTTAGCGGACGTGGTACGGTGGTACTACAAGGCGAAAACCAAGTCAATCCTGACAATATTTACTTCGGTTATCGGGGCGGACGCCTTGACACGCATGGCAAGGATTTGACCTTTAGTTATGTCCAAAACGTCGATGCAGGTGCGCACATCGCCAATAACAACGCCAGTGATGCCAGTAACATCACCATCACAGGCAGACAGGCACTCACGCCAGAGGAATTTGCAAATTCTGGCAGGGGTTTGGTGGGGATTGGGTTTAATGGCGGTATTTATGCCTATCGTGGCGATAACAGCAGTGCGTCACGTGGACAGTCATCGCTGTTGCCTGTGGAGCAAAAAAACGACATCAATTACATCTATCTGGGTTCAGCTGACAGAACCCAAGAAGCTGGGAACCGCCGTATTTTAACTTATATCAACCACGAGAATAGCCATAATGCCAAGGCGGCATTCCACGGCTTTTTGGGCGAAAAAGACGCCAGCCGTCCAAACGGCACGCTAAACGTCACTTTTAGCCCTGACAACCGTACCAATGAGCAGCTGCTTATGCTAACAGGCGGTAGTAACCTAAATGGCGAGCTGTCTGCCACCGCAGGCACGCTGCTTTTGTCGGGTCGCCCTGTGTCTTATGCGGCAAATATGCAGACCAAAGAAGAGGTGGTCAAAGATGACAAATGGCACAATGCCGACTTCGTAGCGTCTGCTTTTAAAGCGTCAGGTGATGCTAAGTTGTACGCTGGTAGAAATGTGGGCAAAGTGCAAGGCAACATTGCCTTAAGTGATAACGCCCGTGCAACTTTGGGCTTTGTCAAAGGTGATACCCCGATTTGTGTGCGTTCTGAGTATCATGGGGAAGTGCAGTGTGATACCGCCATCACTGACGCAGGACTTGCCAGCCTTGGTCGCACGGCGGTGACGGGCGATGTCACCATGACGGGCAATTCTCGCTTGAATTTGGGCAAGGCGGATTTAACAGGCAAAGTAACCGCCGACCGCACAACCACCATGAATCTTTCGCCAGAAGCACGCTGGGTGATGACAGAAGACAGCACCGTGGGCAATCTTGCCATGCAAGATGGCTCGGTTGTGACGCTTAGCCGCACCCCAAATAACTTGAACACGCTGACAGTGGGCGGCAACCTAAGCGGCAAAGGGCAATTTAACTACAACACCGAAGCAGGTACGTTAAAGGGCGATAAGGTTTCTGTGCAAGGCGTGGCATCGGGCGACTTTAAGCTGCTGGTAAGAGATACGGGTGTTGAACCGACGCACAGCGATGACTTGGTGCTAATGACGGTACAAAATGCCCAAAATCTCGCCGTTTCGCTTGCGAACGCGGGACAAACGGTGGACGTAGGTGCTTTAAAATACACACTAAAAACGGACGATGGATTAACTTACTACTTGGATAATCCGTTTGTCCCGCCAGTGA
>JAUNEE010000068.1 GCA_030525705.1 Moraxella sp. | reverse complement strand
ATTTTCACGCACGGTTTTGTTGGGGTCAAGCTGAGGTTCTTGGGGCAGATAGCCGACTTTAATGCCAGCTTGGGGGCGTGCCTCGCCATTGTACTCGGTGTCCACACCCGCCATAATGCGTAGTAGGGTGGATTTACCTGCACCGTTTAGCCCCAAAACGCCAATTTTGGCACCTGGAAAAAAGGAGAGTGAAATGTCTTTTAAAATCTCTCGCTTGGGCGGAATGATTTTAGAGACTTTGTTCATCGTGTAGATATATTGAGCCATAGCTATCCTTTTGATTTAAAAAGAAAAATTATAAAATAAAAACAAGGGATTTAACCTGCTATTATCGCATTATTTTTGGGTTTGGGCAAGGTGTTTAAATTTTATTAAAAACTTTTAGAAATTTTTTAGGGTGCTGATGAAATCTTGACCCTTTTTCCATAAGTTTTACCGACCGTTCCTTAAAAGCAGGCAAAATATAACCCCAATCTGCTTTTTTGGAAAAATATACCACATAATCAATATCTACACCTTGCCATTTATTTTCCACCGTAATATTTTCATCGGCGGTATCTAGGCATTTGACTTGTATGCGATATAAAGTTTTGCCGTCTGTAATTTGTACATCGGTTTTTGAACCTAAATCAACACTTGGCTTGCTCGCTTCCCAACCACCTTGCAGTAGCCAAGATAAAAGCATATATTCATAAGAGTGATTTTGATAGTGAGAAAGTGTGGTTTCTGATATGGCTGTTTTACGCACAGGCATAAAAAACTCCTTACAAAAAAGAAAAAGTTCGTTATACCCCAGTCCGCTTTGGCTATCAGATGTGGGACGCTACAATGAAAAGAATAAGTCAATAAGGTGTGTAGCCACCTTTTTTGACAATCACCGCCAATCTAAGTGATTAAGCCGAACCATAATCGGTTGCCAAACCCTTGCACCACATCTGATCGATGTTACAGGCATTAATATGGTTCTCAGACATTATTTGCCGTGATTTTCCAAAATAATAATGGTTATTTAGCAAAAAATCAAGTTATTTTTTTAATTGGCGAATAAGTTAAAGTGTGGTAGGATAATAATTTGTCATTCGGAGTTATTAAAAATGCACATCACTCACAACCCTACCACCCAACGCTTTGAAACAACCATTGACGGTCATACCGCCTTTTTAAGTTATGAAGTAATTGATGATAATGCTTTAAATTATAACCATACCATTGTACCACCTGAGCTTGGTGGTCGTGGTGTGGGGACGGCTTTGGTGAAATTCGCCTTAGACTATGCCAAAGACAATGGCAAGACGGTTGTGCCAACTTGCAGTTTTGTGGCACGGTATTTAGAAAAAACCGCAGGCATTTGAAAAATTAAAAACGAATTTTTTGGGTTTTGAAGATTAAGTGTGGTTTTGGTGTGCAGATGATAAAAATTCACTAAAAAATTTACTGCTTTTTTTAGAAATTTTGGTACAATAGATCAATTTTCACCTTTGGATACGTCTATGAGTACACTGACTTCTGACCAAGTGGCTTTGCAGCTAGAGAACTTCTTGCCTGACTGGCAGGCAGAGGGCAACAGCCTTGTAAAAAACTATCAGTTCGATGATTTCGCCTCTGCCATCAGTTTTATGACGCACGTGGCGTTTTATGCGGAGGCATTAGAGCATTATCCGACTTGGCAGAATCTCTACAACGTCATCAGCGTCCGCATTGGCGACCCCGCCCAAGGCGAGATGAGAAGTCGAGACGTCCAGCTGGCACGCCGTATGGAATCGGTGTATGAGCGTTTCACTTGTGTGGATAAGTCGGCGGAATAACATTAAGCCATCGTTTGATGGCTTTTTTATCGCCCCTCTTTGATGACATGAAATTTTTTAAAATTTCTGCTATGATGGGTCTTTTTTAAAATTATTGATAAAAATATGAGTCACGCACCGCATATTGATACCCGTGCCATCAGTGATTTTACTGAAACGGCTTACCTAAATTACGCCATGTATGTCATCATGGACCGTGCCTTGCCCCATGTGGCGGACGGTCTAAAACCTGTGCAAAGACGCATCGTTTATGCCATGAGTGAACTTGGGCTGCGTCACACCGCCAAACCAAAAAAATCCGCACGCACCGTGGGTGACGTACTGGGCAAATATCACCCCCATGGCGACAGTGCCTGTTATGAGGCGATGGTATTGATGGCGCAGCCGTTTTCTTACCGCTATCCGCTCATTGAGGGGCAGGGCAACTGGGGCAGTCCCGACGACCCGAAATCCTTCGCCGCCATGCGATACACCGAGGCGAAGATGAGTAGCTACGCTGGCACGCTTTTGGCGGAGCTTGAAGAGGGGACGGTGGACTGGCAGGATAATTTTGACGGCTCGCTGACTGAGCCTGTGACGCTCCCTGCACGTTTGCCGAACATTCTTTTAAATGGCACAACGGGCATTGCGGTGGGCATGGCGACCGACATTCCGCCGCACAATTTGACAGAAGTGGTGAAGGCGTGCATTGCTTTATTAAAAAATCCCGAGCTGTCCGTGTCTAAGCTATGTCAAATCGTGCTAGCCCCCGATTTGCCTACATCTGCGGAGATTATCACTCCAAAATCCGAGCTTGTGGCGATGTACGAAACAGGCAAGGGCAGCTATAAAATGCGTGCCACTTACCACCTTGATGAAAAAGAAAAAAACACCATCGTCATTGACGCTTTGCCCCATCAAGTGTCTGGCAATAAAGTCATCGAGCAAATCGCCCGTCTCATGGCGGATAAAAAGCTGCCGTGGGTGACCGATGTCAATGACGAATCCGACCATGAAAATGCGTGCCGTATCGTCATTGAATTAAAAAAAGGCAAGTTGGATGTGGATAAAATCATGGGGCATTTGTTCGCTCATACGGACCTTGAGACCAGTTTTCGGGTGAACATGAACATGATTGGGGTGAATGGCAAACCGCAAGTCAAAAACCTAAAAGAGATTCTAAACGAATGGCTATCCGTCCGCCGAGGCGTGGTGAGTCGCCGTTTGGCACACCGTTTGGCGAAGATTGAAAAACGACTGCACATTTTAGAGGGCTTGCTCATTGCGTATTTGAACCTTGATGAGGTGATTGCCATCATTCGCAGTGAAGACGAGCCAAAGCCTGTTTTGATGGCACGTTTTGGCTTGTCTGAGGTGCAGGCGGACGCTATTTTAGATACGAAGCTGCGTCATTTGGCACGCCTAGAAGAGATGGCGTTAAATGCTGAAAAAGACAAGCTTTTGGCGGAAAAAGACAGCTTGACCGAGACGCTAAACATCCCTGAAAAACTGACGGCACTCATGATTGACGAGCTGACTGCCGACATGAAACTACATGGTGATGCACGCCGTTCTCCTGTGGTGGAGCGTGGCGAGGCGGTGGCATTAAAGGCGACTGAGCTTATGCCGTCTGAGCCGATTACGGTGGTGATGTCTGAGGCGGGGTGGATACGTTCTGCCAAGGGGCATAATGCCGACCCTATGGCGATGAATTATCGGGCGGGTGATGGCTATTTGACACATCTTTTGGCGAAATCCAACGACCGCTTGATTTTGCTTGATAATACAGGACGAAGCTATGGCTTGGACGCCATCAATCTGCCGTCCGCACGGGGGCAGGGCGACCCGATTAGCAGTCTGTTAAATCTTGGCAATGGTACAAAAATCACCGCCATGGCAGTCTTAATGGAGGCTAAGCTACTTTTGGCAAGCAGTACGGGCTACGGCTTTTTGGCATCGTTAAACGCCCTAGATACCAGCCAAAAAGCAGGCAAAAGCACCATCAATCTAGGCGAGGGCGAACTTATTAACCCAAGCGTACTAACCGAGACAGACAGTCTGGTGGCGGCGGTCGGCTCTATGGGCAATCTGCTGGTTTTCCCTGCGGTGGAACTTCCTGTGCTGGCTAAGGGTAAAGGCAACAAGCTGCTCAATCTAAAAGAGGGCGAAACGCTTTTGGCGGCGGTGACGCTTGGCGAGGCGGATGGTCTGGTTGTAACCGCAGGCAAACGCACGCTAACCTTAAAGCCTGCCGATGTGGTGAATTATTACGGCAAACGGGCGGCACGGGGTTTTGCTTTGCCCAAGGGCTTCACCAAAGTCACCGCCTTAGAAAAAACACCCCAAAAGCAGACGCTTAAGGGGTGAGGATTACCAAAAAGGATAAAAGGGCGTAGGTACGCCAAAAGGTCGCCATAGGTCTATCTCTAGGCGTTGGCGTTGATAGTACTGTTGGTAGCCTAGGCTGTAGGATTGTTGCAGTTCTAGCAGTCCCTCTTCGGGGCAGACTTGGTTGAAGTTGCGACCACCTTGCCCTAAGGCGAAGGCGTTGGCTTTTGTGCAGTAGCTTTTTAAGCCTTCGCTGCGTCCTGCTTCCCATGTTTTTAGGTCGGGCTTGATGGCAGGACAGTGCTTTTGATAACGTCCGACTTCATAGGCGTATCGCCCTGCCATGCCGTCCGCCACGCCAAGTGCGTGCCAGTCAGTCGCTGTGCAGTCAAGCTTGGTCTTATTTGGCAAGGACGCACAGCTTGTTGCAAGGCAGGCAAGCCCCAACAAAAGTAGTGATACTATTTTCATAAAATCCCCTAAATTAACTACTTGGCAAAAAATAAAATACGCCAATCACCAGCACCAACCCTGCGATAATCCCCGCCAAAACATCATCAAGCAAAATCCCAAATCCGCCTGAGACGTGCTTATCCGCCCAGCTGACGGGGGCAGGCTTAATGACGTCAAAAATCCGAAACAGCACGAAACCTGCTACGAGTGTTGCCCAAAGATAGCCTGAAAAGCCGAACTCACCAAATATCTGCTTAAAATAAGTCAATACAAACACCGCAGGCAAAAGCGTCAGCCATATCCCGACCCATTCGTCCCAGACGATGTGCGGGTCATCTTCAATGCCCATCAGCGTGCTGGTGCACCCACAAATATAACTGCCCGCCAAAAGCCCGAGCAAGGTTACGATAAAAAAAGGCGCGATGCCAAATGCAATCAACGGCATGGCGACAATCAATCCGCCCAGCGTCCCCCAAGTGCCTGCCGCCCGTTTTGGTAAGCCAGAACCAAGCCCAATCCCTAGCCAATACACGCATTTTTCAAAGGTGGTGGCGGTTGGCGGGCAAGGGGGGCAAATATTGGATTTATAGATGTCGGGTTTGTGGTTAGTCATAACAAGTTTACTTATATTAATAAATTAATCAAAATTTTGCATAATATAACGCAATCTTCCAATTACCTT
>JAUNEE010000067.1 GCA_030525705.1 Moraxella sp. | reverse complement strand
GCTGGTAAGTGCCAATAGCCAGTAGTGTTTTAGTAGAGTGCGTCTGCTTGTGTTATTTGGGGGTTGGGTGATTTGGTGGTTGGGTGTGTTTTTGCTGGCTGTTTGGGTTTTGGGTTTTGAGAAGACAACTTTGGCGTTTAAAATCAAAGTCGGCAATGCCAATAGTGCTAACGCTGTGGTCAAAGGCAGGCTGCTTGCTAAGGCAGGCGTGGCAATCATCGGAAAGCCCATGCCTGTCAAGCCGTGCAGTACAGAGCCACAGGCGATGATAAATAAACTAATAAACAGCCCAAAGCTCATCACACGTCCAAATGTTTAAAATTCCTAAGATAAAAATCCCTTAAATAAAAACCATTTATGGTGAGCGATGCTTGCCATGATGGTTTTTATTTAAGTATGAGAATGGGTGGCATTCACCCTTAATTTTTTAAGGGTGAATGCCACTTAAAAAAAATCGGCTTATTCTTGTACCCATTGGCGGATTTTTGCACGTTCTTCATCGCTGGCATTTAGCCATAGCTGCATAAAGCTGTCTAGCGTGCTGTTTTGGCGGACAGTGGCAGTAGGCGGCGTGCTTGGAGTGGCAGTTTGCGGAGTAGCGGTAATGGCGGCGATGGTTTGTTGGTTGCTTGTGACGGCGGCATCTCTTGCGAATACACCTGACAATCCGCTTAGTAGTCCACGACGTTCGCTGACGGTGCTTTCACTGGCGATGATGGTGTTACCTTGCATGATGGCAAGGCTTGGGGCTTTGGCGTACTCACGCGCTTCGCTGTAGGCACTGGGCTGATTTGGCATGACAAGGCGATAGCTTTGGTTGTCGCTAAGCTCGGCGGTTAACGTGATGTTGGCAGATTTGACGTGGTCATGCTCTTTGTGGGTCAGGTCGAACATACGGTCGTAGCGTGCGGTGATGACATGGCGACCTGCATCTAAGCTGAACTCTTTTTGGAGGGGTTGAAATAGCCCTTGATTTACGGCTTTGCCGTTGATGGCGGTGACTTTGATGTGTTCATCAGCATGCAGCGTGACTGCTGCATAAGCACTGCTGGCAGTTAAAATCACGGTGGCAACGGTGGTTTTTAGAAGGGTTTTCATAAGCGTTCCTTTGATAAAAAATATTAAAAAAAATGACGAATAGCGTAAAAATCGAATTTCATAAAAGATTTAAGACATATCACCTAAAAATTTTAGAGAGTGAGTTGATGTCAAGCTTGGCAAATCAAAAGCTTTATTAAGCCAAAACATCAAGCCAAACATTCGCCCATGCTGTTAGTCTAAATAATGCGTCATCGGCAAATCAAGGGTCTGTATGTATTCATCTTCATCTTCATGTTCATCAACGAAGTCAGCCAGCTCAGCCAGTAGGCTCTCCTCTCTGATGTGGTTTTTGATTTCTTCGATGAGCTTTTGGGGTAGGCGGCGGCTTTTATAATGAAAATACGGTGCAATGGCGGATAAAACCTGCGTCATATCCCCGGCATGATGTGGCCCTTCACTGACCATAAAGTCTTTTATGGTGTCGGGCAGCTGCCAGCCTTTTTGGCGTAAGATGGCGTTTAATAATGCTCGTCTGTCTTCGCTAAGACTGCCATCTGGCAGACCGAAGCTTAATGCCTGTGACAGTCGTGTTACCAAATCCATTAACTCAAAACCAAGCTCGCCTGGGGCAACTTTGGCACTATAAACCAACTGGCGTTTTTGTTCTCTGGCACGGTTAATAAGGTGAAATAAGGCTTCTTGCCAGTGCCTGCGTCCTTGTGCCACGTCAATGTCATCAATCACAATCAGATGAAACATCTCAAGCCCTGCCAATGCCTGCACATCGGTGTCAATAATGTCCTTTAAGGACAAAAAGATGGCGCGTTTTTGGGTGTTTAGGGCGTGGCGATGAATGGCGGAGAGCAGGTGGGACTTGCCCGTACCAGCATTGCCAAACAGATACAACTCCCGTATTTTACCTTCCGCCAGCTCGAGGGCAGCAGCAACAATGGGGGCGAAGCTTGGGGCGTCAAAGTCCTGCAGACTGGCGTCCGCTTTTATGTCAATGTGAGCAAGGCTAAGCTGTACAGCGTCTGTCATGCGTATCTATAAAAAAATCGGTATTGTTTGGTGTGTAACAATACCGATAAATCATCAATTAGTCAAGCACTGTTTCTTCGCTGGACTTCCAGTTGTAAGCACCGTATAGTACCATTTGCATTTGACGGGTGCAACGATGAAGCATGGCTTGCTTTTTCTCTTCCAAAGCTTGGGCGGCGTCTTCGTTGTTGGTTTCGTCTTCGTCATCAATCTCGGTATTATAGGTCAAGTCCAGCCAATCCATAATCCAAGAGAAGGTTAAGTTTACACCTACTTCCGCTAAGAGATAACGGTCCTCACTGCTAATATGCTCAAAGGCGGGCTGCAACGCCAAGTCTTCACTCATGATTTTAGAGAAGGTGTTAATCTGGGTAGAAATGGCGTTACGCACTGCATGAGAGCCTCCGAAACGTTCGCTGGCGATGAACTGCCAGTATAAAGGCTGGGCATCAACGGCAGCGAAAAATAGCTGTACGCTTTTGGCGATTTGGCGGTCGAAGCTGCGTTTTTTACCAAGTTGCATATGTTCACGCAGATTTTCCAAGGCAACGCCAAGCTCATCTTCCACCAAGGATTTGCCCAGCTCTTCCATATCACTAAAGTGGCGATAAAAAGCAGTCGGCACAACACCCACTTCACGGGTGACTTGGCGTAAGCTAATAGAACCAAATCCTTGTCCTGTCATGCACAAATCTAAGACGGCATTAAAAAAAGCTTGGCGGGTTTGGCGTTTTTTTTGTTCTCTGGTGTAGGCTTTTTCGGTGTTGCTCATGGTCAACCTTGTAAAATAAAAAAAGTAAAAAAGACAACCGCTTTGTTAAATTTGGCAGGCGAGTCACTTGCCAAAATAACAAAACGGTAAATTAGGGTATATTATGTACCAAAACAAAGACCACTTGCAAGTAGATTTAGTAAAAATAGATGGTTTTTTACTAAAAAATGTTGTGAAAACTACTTGTTGTTGGTTAATTGTTGCACAAATGCTAACTTAATTTTCTAAAATCCATAAAATTAACTGGCTTGTTTTTCACATACCAATAATGTTTTGCCGTCCATGCTAGTAAATACGGCATTTTTGCCATCTAAGGTCATGGACATACCGTTGCCGTTAATGCCGTCTTCATGAGAGATGTATTGGTTAGGTTTGTCGGTGTCTGGGTGTAGGTCGTATTCAATATCATCGATGGTGGCGTGTGCCTCGATTTCGCCCTCATGGTCATGCACAGCGATATGTACGGTCTTGTCGCCACAGCTATAAGTGTCACCCTCATGATGATGGTGGGCGTGCCCTGCGTGGTCGTGGCTGTGGTCATGGTCATGCTCGTGTTTGTCGTCATGCTCATGCTTATCATCATGGTCGTCATGACGCTCATCGGGCGTGTCATGGTCGTCTGCTTGGGTGGGTGCGGGTGCGTCTGTTACCGTGGGTGCGGCATTCTCAGTCGGGGCGGGGGTGCTTTCTTGTTTTTGGCAAGCGGTGGTCAAAAGACCAAGGCTTAACAAGAGGGCGGTCAATGTGGCTGATTTTTTCATTATAAAGCTCCAGTGAGAAAAATAACATAGTATAACAAAACTCACCAAAAATCTCAAATGCCAACCACGGGGGCGGCTTAGGTCTAAAAATCAGCCATTTAAAAACCCAGCCTTGCCTAATCGCATAGGAAAAACTGAGAGTACGGACTTAGGGGTGATGGCGTTGATAAAACTCATTCACTTCCACTTTTTGACCGTTTGGTAATTCGCAGATATTGACTTGTTTGCCATTAACAGTGGTGGGATTGACAAAGCCTTTGTTTTTTAAACAAAATTCGGTGGCAGGGGTGGAAATGCCAACCATTTGCACACTTTGCGGTTCAAAGTGGACGGAGCAGGCGGATAAAGTGAATAGGGTAAATACAAAGAGTGATTTTTTCATAAAATTACCATATTATCATAATAATAAAAGTTGATATACCATTATATCAACTTTTAGGACAATTGCATAATTGCAAGAAATAATACAACTATCGTACCTTTGTACCGTCTTGATTATAGACATTACCACGAAAGCCATCAAATTGTTGATTGTTTTTATCCAAAAACATATCACGAGCGGTATTGCCGACGATGTTGGTGGTAACTGCATCAAAAGTACCACTTACCACACCACCCAGTATTGGCACAAGTTTGGTTAGATTGATAAGACCTGTTGAACCTGCCTTTGTTACTAAGCGAAAGCCGACCGCTTTGTTAATCTTGGCAAGCATTGCCCCTGTAACATTTTTCATAATAAATTGCTCAGCAAATTTTGTGCCAGCCGTTACCCCAAAATCTTTTAAAACTTCACCCACACCATTACCAAGCAAACACATATACACCATTGTTTTGACTTTGTCATTTTTGATGTCGTAGCCTGCCATGTAGGCAATGGCGGAAATCATACGAATTTGCACATACAAAGTAGATGCGATATTGGCAGGTAGGGTGGCAGGAAGTGTAACCAATCCGCCCAAACCTGTGGCAAACCTTGCTGACCCTGCTTTGGCATTTTGCCAACGAATGAGTGAGTTGATTTTATCCTCTAAAGTACCACTCTCGGACAAATAGTCTTCTGCCATTTCGGTGGCGGAGCCAAGACCAATACCATCGGTCGCTTTTTCGTACGCCCACTCCATCACTTCATGCATTGTCTCACTACTGATTAAATTACTCATAAGATTTCCTATTTTGCACCTAAAACAGGTGCATTATACAAAAAACCTAAAATAGGTGCAATGACTAATTTAAGAAAATCCATTTACAGCCCAGAACACGAATATCTACGCAAAACTTTTGTGGCACGCCGACAAGAGTTGGGGCTAACTCAACGCCAGCTTGCTGATAGGCTTGGCGTAATTTACTCATTGATTGGAAAAATTGAAACAGGGGATAGAAGACTTGATGTGGTGGAGTTTATTGAATTTTGTCAGGGTTTGGAGATTGACCCCAACGAACTCATCAATTTATTGATTTTATTAAAAAATAAAGAAAATACCACACAAACAAATTTGAAAATTTAAATTTATGGAATTGTTTTGAATGTTTGCTTAGGTGTTGTTGATAACTATTGAAATTATATTTTAAAAGGTACTTGAAAAATTTAAATAATCTTGAAGGTTACTTTTGCCAATAAAACAGCGATAAAATCCCTGCCGCAATTAGGGGGCCAACAGGCACACCT
>JAUNEE010000066.1:4764-5347 GCA_030525705.1 Moraxella sp. | reverse complement strand
GTCGCTTCAGCTACAGATGCGGTAGCATTCGGGTCCGCTGCGACAGCGACGTCTGAATCTGTTGTAGCGACTTCAGCGGTCGCTTCAGCTGTGGCTTCAGGCACAGGGGCTGCTTCAGGTGCGGGTGCGGCAGATGCTGTCACCACAGGTGCAGGTTCTGGCTCATCAGAGAATAAGAAAATTTTCGCTGCCAAAGCCGCTAGCACCAACACCAGCAAGCCCACCAAAATTGGAATAAGCTTATTTACGTCCAAAGCAGCTGCACTACCTTTGGCTTTTGGGGCTTTAACAGGGGTTTCGTCAGCGGCTGTGGCGGCTTTTTTACCGAATGAGAAAGCAGGCTTTTTTGCGGTAGATTTGGCAGAGCCATCAGCTTTTTTACCAAAGGAAAACGCCGGTTTTTTTGCTGCTTTTTCTTTGACGGGCTTTTCCACTCCCTCAGCTGCGGCTTTTTTACCCATAGAAAATAGAGGCTTTTTTTCTTTTGGGGCTTTTGGTGTGGCAGCGGTATCGCTCTTTTTCTTAAATAAATCTTTCATGATTGTCTCTTTTTGAAATTTTGAGAAATGAAAATGCGTAGTTT
>JAUNEE010000066.1:0-4745 GCA_030525705.1 Moraxella sp. | reverse complement strand
AAAGTCCCTGATGGGTGCGATTTTGTGGTATAAACAACGAATAAACTGGCTTTACAAAAAGCTATTAACCCTACATTTTACATGAGAACTATCAAATTTAGCAAGCAATTAGTAAAAAATACGACAAACTGTAGATTTTTCATATCAAAATAAAGGTTGAGGATTTTAACAAGCTGTTTTCATAAAAATTTGTACACTTGTTTTTGATTAAACCAATAATTGCATATTCGATAGAAAAAAGTTATTAAATTTTTCTTAAATGTATCTGATTTTTATGATATGATAAAATTTTTAATCATATTGATTAAAAAATTCATAATATTTGTCATTTAAGGATTTAATGATGACTGACTATGCAGAAAATGGTAGCTGTGCCACGTCACCAAAGAAGATGAACTTTAAAAGTTTTGGACCGGGGATTTTAATGGCGTCTGCCGCTATTGGCGGTTCGCACTTGGTGGCGTCTACACAGGCGGGCGCTTTATATGGCTGGCAACTGGCGATTATGATTGTGCTTGCCAACTTTTTTAAATATCCGTTTTTTCGCTTCGGGACGGAGTATGCGTATCGCACAGGTACAAGCTTGATTGCAGGCTATGCTAAAAAATCTCGTGCGTATCTATGGATTTATTTTATCCTATCTATCCTATCGGGTATGATTAGTACAGGGGCGGTCGCCCTTTTGTGTGCAACTATCTTGGGCTATATGTTGCCGTTTGAGTTGAGCGGATTGGTGCTATCGGTGGTGGTGATGGTCAGTGCGTGGGTGATGCTCATTGCAGGACATTTTAAGGTGCTAGATAATGTCAATAAATTCATCGTAGCGGGCTTGACATTAACCACGGTGATTGCGGTATTTGTGGCGGCAGGCAGACCTGCAGTGGTTTCGCCTGAGTTTGTGGCGGTTAGTCCGTGGACTTTGGTGGGTTTGGCGTTTATCGTACAGCTGATGGGCTGGATGCCTGCACCCTTGGAGTTTTCTGCGATTACCTCGATTTGGACGGCCAAAAAAATCGAAACCGACCAAACCAACTACCAGCAAGGTCTACTGGATTTTAATGTTGGTTATTTGACATCTGCGGTGCTGGCGTTGTTTTTCTTGGCACTTGGGGTGTTTGTGCAATATGGTACAGGCAATGAAATTCCCATGCAGGGCGGTGCTTATGTGGGGCAGCTTATTTCTATGTATGCTGCGACCATCGGAGACTGGTCGAAGCTTTTGGTTGCTGTCATCGCATTTTTATGTATGTTCGGGACAACCATCACGTGTGCGGATGGCTACGGACGTGCCAATGCCGAATGCTTGGCACTTATCAAAGGCAGTACCATCAACGACAAATCCGTCATGGCATGGACGACGTTCACTGTTGTGGCGGGTCTGATTTTGATCACTTTTTTTAAAGGTCAGATGGGTGCGTTATTAAAATTTGCCATGATTTCTGCCTTTTTGACTGCACCGATTTTCGCCTATTTAAACTATTCTTTGGTAAAAACTGAACAAAAATTCACCCCCGTATACCACGTCTATATCTTGTCTGGTTTGGCGTTTTTACTTGGCTTTACGGTGCTGTTTTTATTGAACTTTTTTGGTGCATTCTCTTAACTTTTAAACATAAAAAAGCACCCAAAAAACGGGTGCTTTTTTATGTTTAATCTGTGCCAAATTCTTTGCGTTTTTTTGCGAAGAATCGCTCTATCCTATCCATCGCTTCTTCTAAGTCCAAAAGATTCGGCAAAAAGACAACCCGAAAATGGTCAGGTCTATCCCAGTTAAAGCCCGTGCCTTGCACCATTAGCACTTTTTCTTCTTTTAATAGCTCCATCATAAAATTCATATCATCTTCGATGGGGTAAATCTCAAGGTCAAGCTTAGCAAAGCAGTAAAACGCCCCCTGTGGCAAGGTGCAGCTAACCCCTTTGATGGCGTTTAATCGCTCTACTGCCATGCGTCTTTGTTTATCCAGTCGCCCGTCTTTGGCGGTGAGCGCTTGCATACTTTGGTAACCACCCATTGCAGTTTGAATGGCGTATTGGGCGGGGACGTTAGCACACAGCCGCATGCTGGCAAGCATGGTTAAGCCCTCAATGAAGTCTTCTGCGTGGTCTTTTTTGCCAGAAAGCATCAGCCACCCTGCCCTAAAACCTGCGATACGATGCGACTTTGATAAACCATTAAAACTTAATACCAAGCAATCCTTGGCAAGCGTACACATTGGCGTGTGCACCACATCATCATATAAAATGCGGTCATAAATTTCATCTGCCATAAGTACCAGATTGTGACGGGTCGCCAAATCGGCAATCGCCTTTAGTGTTTCATCGTCATACACCGCACCTGTGGGGTTGTTCGGGTTGATGACAACAATGGCACGGGTTTTTTCATTGATTTTGCTTTCAATGTCTGCCAAATCGGGCTGCCAGTTGTTGTCTTCTTGGCAGCGGTAATGCACTGCTTTGCCACCCGCAAGATTGGTCGCCGCCGTCCACAAAGGGTAGTCGGGCATAGGGATTAGCACCTCGTCCCCGTCATCAAGCAAGGCTTGCATTGCCATGACAATCAGCTCTGACACGCCATTGCCGACATACACATCACCGACATCAACCGCTGAGAGTAGCCCCTTGGATTGATAGTATTGCAAAATGGCTTTTCTTGCGGCAAAGATGCCTTTGCTGTCAGAATAACCTTGGGCGTTTTGGAGATTGGTGGCAACATCGCTGATGATTTCATCGGGGGCGAATAAGCCGAACGGTGCAGGATTGCCGATGTTTAGCTTGATGATTTGCTGCCCTTGGGCTTCCATGGCGTTGGCAGTTTGGAGTAGCGGGCCTCGGATATCGTAGCAGACATTGGCAAGTTTACTGGATTTTTTTAGTAAAGGCGTGGATTGGCTCATGATGCCCTCGTGTGGTTTTGTGGTGTGTTGAGTTTTGGGTGACTGGCTGGATTCGTTTGTTGGAAAGTGGCTTTTTGCCAAAAGATAATTCGGACTAACGCCTAAAATCTGCGCCAAAATAGGCAATTTGCTAGCGACAATGCCATTTTTTCCGCATTCCCAGTTAGCAATCGCACCACGGCTTACAGGCACGCCCGCTTTCGCCAAAAGCTGAGATAAGGTTTCGGCGGACAATCCTTTTTTCTTACGGCAAGCTTTTAGGCGTCTGCCCTGCTCTTTTAGTTGCTCTTCTGGGCTAAGTTCTGTCATTTTTTGCAAGTTTGATATGGGGCTTTTTAATAAAAATAACCAAATTGTTAAAAACAGCTGTCATTTTAGAGTGTTTTATGTAAAAATGCAAGTATTTCTGCGAAAATGACCATCTTATTTTAATAAAACGCAAGTATATCTTGCAATTTTTCATAAAACCGTAAAAACGCTAAATTTGACTTGTTTTTTTCAAGAAAAGCCCCATTGTCAACCCACCTTTATTGCTTTTTGTAGACTTCCTGCGAAACTAGATTTTCCATTCGCTCTTAAGCTATGCTTTCGGGTGGTGGAAAACCGTGGCGATTCGACAAGCTCACTTTGAGCGGTTTTCCTTAACCTTGGGTTTTTGCAGGAAGTCTAGTATTTTGGAGATACGTATGAGTTTAAATGACCACGTCCTAAGCCCCGATGAAATCCGCCAGCTAACTGAAGCAGACTGGCGTGAAAGACTCTCGCCTGAAGAGTATCATATTTTAAGAGAAAAAGGCACAGAGCGTGCGTTTACAGGGTTTTATACTGACGTGACGGACAAAGGGATTTATCGCTGCAAGGGGTGTAATGCTCAGCTATTTAATAGCGACAATAAATTTCATTCTGGCTGTGGCTGGCCAAGCTTTGATAAAACCATTAATGACACCGCCATTACAGAGTCTTTGGATACGTCGCACGGCATGAGACGCATTGAGGTGACGTGCAGCAACTGCGGTAGCCATCTGGGTCATGTTTTCCCTGACGGCCCTAGAGAAACTACGGGTATGCGTTACTGCATCAATTCTTTGGCGGTGAGTCTTGATGAGCATGAGTGATTTTTATACATTTTCAGGCGTATCTTTGACGGGTACGCCTGTGGATTTTTCGGCTTTTCAGGGCAAGGTGGTACTCATTGTGAACGCCGCCAGCCGCTGCGGGTTTACACCTCAGCTTAAAGAATTGCAAGCATTGCACGAAGCGTATCACAAAAAGGGTCTAGTGGTTATTGGCTTTCCTTGTAATCAGTTTGGCAATCAAGAACCCGATGATGCATCAAAGATTGGTGAGTTTTGCCAAAAGAATTACGGCGTTGATTTTTTAATGCATGAAAAAATCGAGGTCAATGGTGATAACGCCCACCCTGTTTTTACATGGTTAAAATCGCAAGCAGGCGGCATACTTGGTGATGGCATCAAGTGGAATTTCACCAAGTTTTTAGTGGCAAAAGATGGCAAGGTTATCGCTCGTTACGCACCGATAACAAGCCCAAAGGCTTTGGTTGCAGACATTGAGGCTGCTTTGTGACACATACTTTTGGCGTAGGCTGGCTCTGCCCCTTAGGGTGTAATAAAATATAAGTACATAAGTATTTGATTTTTTTTATATTTTGTAATTTTTGGTCTATGCTCATAAAAAAAATTCAATTTTTTTTAAAAAAGTGCTTGACCTAAAAAAACTTTCCTGTATAATACGCACTCACTTAGACAGAATAAGTTAAAAACTTTCCTGAATGACTTAAGGGTCGTTAGCTCAGTTGGTAGAGCGTCTGCCTTACACGCAGAATGTCGGCGG
>JAUNEE010000065.1 GCA_030525705.1 Moraxella sp. | reverse complement strand
TTGGCATTGGCACCAATTTGACCAATGATATGGGACTCACCCAGCTGAATATTGTATTAAAATTGGTGCAATGCAACGGTCAGCCAGTTGCCAAACTCTCCGACAGCCCTGGTAAGACGATGATTGATGATGATACTTATTTGGCGTATTTACGGCAGGTTTTCGGTCTTGAGTCTTAATGTGTCTTTTGGGTGAAACTCACAAAGAGGGAAAAACGTGATGATTTAACCGTCACGTTTTTTATTTTTTGGGTTGGTGATTGGGCTGGTTGTGGCGGTGTTTAATTAACTTCGTCTTCTGCCTCGAATTTTGCAAAGGCGTCTTTTAGGGCGGCATCAACCGCATCGATACGGGCTTGGCAGATTTTATAAGCAGCGATGGACGTTTCGACAATATCCATCAGCTCATCAATATCCACCTCGTCACTGTATTCTAGGCGTTCTGCGTTGGTTTTTAGGGTGTGGTAGGCGGTTTTATAGTCGGTGATTTCAGTCATGGCGTGCTTTGGTTTTGTCAAACGGAAAAATTGGCTTAAAATGTTACGATGATGCAAATAAATGGAAACAAAAGATTTGCAATTTTGCAAGATTTTGCTATTATGCGGAAATCTTGTGAGAATTACAAGGGTAAAAATGTTTCGTGCGTCCAATTTTTCGTGAAAGCGAGCAATCGGCGTGGTTTTAAGGAAAATTTCATGACAACGATGAATAACTCTTCTAAGGTTGCCAAAGGTGAAATGGCGATGGAGACGGATTTTGATGCTGGCAGCAATGCCACTCCGCCTTCAGGGCAGTTTCCAAAAGGTACAGGGCGTGGCTTGGTGATTGTCGCTGTGGCGGCAGTTTTGGCATTTGTTTTAAATGCGACCTTGCCATTCGATGTCAACGCCAACAAAGGCTTGGCGTTATTGACCTTTATTGGTATTTTATGGTTGACGGAAGCCATTCATGTTACTGCTACGGCGATTTTGGTGCCGATTTTGGCGGTATTGATTGGCATTCCAGAAATGGACACCAAAAAGGCACTGGCAAGTTTTGCCGACCCGATTATTTTTGTGTTCTTTGGGGGCTTTGCACTGGCGGCAACCTTGCACGCCCAAAAGCTGGATAGAAAAATCGCCTTCGGACTGGTGAGTCTGGCTGGCGGGCATTTGGGCGTAGCGATTACGCTGATTTTTACCGCAACGGCTGCCTTGTCGATGTGGATTAGTAATACGGCGACAGCGGCGATGATGTTGCCCCTTGCTTTGGGTCTGCTAACCCAAGTGGACAAGGAAAAAGACCGAAAAACCTTTATTTTCGTGCTTTTGGGGATTGCATATTCTGCGTCCATTGGTGGACTTGGTACAGTGGTTGGTTCACCGCCAAACGGCATTGCAGCCAAGGCACTTGATTTGTCGTTTGCTGACTGGATGAAATTTGGCTTGCCAATGATGCTGGTGCTGTTGCCGTCTTGTTTGTTTGCAATGTATTTCTTTTTAAAGCCCAACTTAAAACAAAAAGTCACCATGGTTAAAGAGGACATTCCGTGGACGACGCCTCGTGTGCTTGCCTCTTTGGTCTTTGTGGTGACGGCATTGTCTTGGATTTTTGGCAAGCAGCTGGGTGAGGCGTTTGGCTTTAAATCACCCGATACGGTCATTGCTCTACTGGCGGCGGTGTCGGTTTTGATGTTTGGTTTGGTGAGCTGGAAGCAGGTGTCCGACAATACCGACTGGGGCGTGCTAATGCTGTTCGGCGGTGGTATTGTGCTTTCTGCCGTGATGGAAAGCTCGGGGGCGTCTTCTGTGCTGGGCAATGGTATTGCGGCACTTTTGAGTGATGCACCTGTGCTGATTTTGCTACTTGCCATTGCAGCGTTCATTATTTTTTTGACAGAATTTACCTCGAACACCGCCTCGGCAGCCCTTTTAATTCCGCTGTTTATGCCGATTGGTGAGCAGCTTGGTCTGCCAAAAGAAGTACTGGTGATGATTATTGGCATTGGGGCAAGCTGTGCCTTTATGCTTCCTGTGGCAACTCCGCCAAACGCCATCGTCATGGGAACAGGTCATATCAAGCAATCTGAAATGATGAGAACGGGTTTTGTTTTGAACTTGGTTTCTATTGTGATTGTAACGGCTTGGGCGTATATTTTCTTGGTATAAAATACGTCTCATGTTTAAAAAACCCAATGGCTGTCATTGGGTTTTTTTATCGGGGTGGTTAGGGGGTATTTTGCTATACGGCAGTTTCATTCCCAATGCTGTTGATTTTGTCCAATCCAAGGCTTTTTAGTTCTGGCAAAGGCGGTAGTTCATCAAGGCGGGTCAGCCCAAAGGCATCTAAAAATGCGTCCGTGGTGTAAAGCAGTGCTGGCTTGCCTAACGTGTCTTTGTAACCACGCTCCATAATCCACCCTTTGTCGAACAGTTGACGCAAAATGTGGCTAGAAACGGTGACGCCCCGCACCTGCTCGATGTCGCTTCGGGTGACGGGCTGTTTATAGGCGATGACGCTTAGAGTTTCTAGGAGAGCTTGGCTTAAGTTTTCTTTTCTTTCGGGGAAAATTTCTTGGATAAGCCCGCTAAATTCCGTGGTGATTTGTAGGCGGTAACCACTGGCGCTGCGGTGTAGGCTTAACGCGCCTTTGGATAGGCGTTCTTCTAGTATCATAAGTGCCATGTCCAGCTCACCTGCCGACAGACCGAGCCACGTGCGAAGCTGTCTTTCGGTGACGGGGGATTCTGAGGCGTGGAGCAGTGCCTCGATATTTCTGCTGTGTAAGGTGGCAGCTTCGAGTTTTTGGCTAAATTGTGCTTGGTTGTTCATAAGATTATCACAATACAAAGGCGGGTTTACCCACCCAAATAAGTTCTAGGGCGGATAATTCAAGGTTGTCAGGAGCGTCGTCTTTTAGCTGAAATTCTAAAAGTCGCTGTTTGGCAAGCTCTAAAATGGCAACAAAACTCACCACAACCCCAAGTTTTCCTTGTGTTTTATCCAAAACATCGGAAAAAACACCCTGTCCACGACTGGCGAGAATACGGCTGATGGCGGCCATGCGGTCAGCCAAGGGGATGCTGTCTGCCTTGATATGGTGCATTTGGTAGTCAGGCTTAATTTGCATTTTAATTAAGCTGTCTATTAGCAGGGTGGCAGGATAGGGCGGTATGTGACGGGCGATATCCGCAGGGTCGGGCAGGCTGGCATAGGCCAAAAATACGTCACGCTCAAGACGGATAAGCTTGTCCAATCGCCCTGCGGCAGTTTTGATTTGGGCGTATTCTTCTAGACGGCGGATGAGTTTTTTTGTGGGGTTTTGTTCGTTGTCCGTTTCGGTTTTCGGTGTGGGGAGCAGGAGCTCGCTTTTAATGGCAATGAGGGTGCTTGCCATAAGTAGATAATCACCCGCTAATTCAAAATGACTTTCGTCCAGCTCTTTAATATATGTCAAATACTGCTCGGTAATGGGTAATAGGGCGGTGGTGCTAATGTCAAAATTGTTCTTTTTTACCAAGTACAATAAAAAATCAAGCGGGCCTTCGAATTGTTCAATCCATACCGCAAAAGCTTCTGGCGGAATGTACAAATCATCGGGCAAAGCCTGAACTTCAGTATCATAAAGACGGATAGAAAGTTGGTACATTATTTTTTAATATGATGAATGTGGAAATTTAGTGTATTATCGGTTTGGGGTAATGTTCTGCTTCTTAAAAAATTGGCTAGATTTTCTATTTCATTTTGTGTGAAAATTGGTCTATTGAAAGATAGTATATAATCGCAAAAATTGTTGATAGAGCAAACATTTTTCGGTAAGGCTGTTTTAAATTCACTATCACCAGAAAACACAATCACAGAATGAAATTTCTCAAATTCTATGGTCAGAAAATTTTCTAAAAACTTTATATGACCATAATTTTGATGAATGGGGTTTTTAAATTGGTGTTTTTTACTTTTAAAGGTTTGTGTCCAGTATTTGTTATATTGACCGCCATAAATCCAACCACTGTAGTGCTTGGTTTCTAGAACAAATATGCCATAAATGGATAGGTAGATATGGTCTATCTGTGTGGTGGTTTCTCCATTGTAAATTGCAATATTATGAAAAGGGATATAGGTGCTTAAGTTTAAAGAGGTGTAACTTTCAAGTGCAACCAATCTTTCCCCAGTTGTGCCTTTTTGCCCCGCTTTGTCTTTCTTTTTAGATAGGGAGCTACTGTTACCACCTGAAAAGATAAAAGCAATAACAGTAGCAATAATTAAAAGCGTGATAAACAGGGAGAGCATGGGTTTATTTCAACTTCGCTAAAGGTTTAATCCCAATCAATTTTCGCACTTTTTCTAAACGTTTACGACTTTCACGGCGGGCTTTTTCTGCCCCCATTTGCAAAATTTCTTCCATTTCTTTGGGGTTTTTCATTAAATGGACATATTTTTCACGAAATGGGGCAATTTCACTGTTAATTTTTTCAAATAAAGTTTCTTTGGCTTCGCCCCAACCAATCCCTGTTTCAAAACGGGTTCTAAATTCGGCAATCTCGCTAGGCGTGGCAAAGGCTTTATAAATTTCAAAAATGGTAGACTCGTCTGGATTTTTGGGTTCTTCGGGTAATTGGCTATTGGTAACAATTTTCATAATGGCTTTTTTTAATGCCTTTTCGCTGTCTTGATTGATGTCTTCGCCAAATAAGGGAATGGTATTGCCATAAGATTTGCTCATTTTACGACCATCAAGCCCCGTTAATAATGGGGTATTTTCGTCCACTAAGGCATTGGGCAAAACAAATAAAGGATTATTTTCATCGCAGAATTTAAAATTAAATGAGCCTGCCATATCCCGTGCCATTTCAATGTGTTGAATTTGGTCTTTACCAACAGGCACTTGATTGGCATTAAACATCAAAATATCAGCACTCATCAAAACAGGGTAGCTAAATAGCCCCATACTAATGCCAAAATCAGGGTCGGTATCGGGCGTGGCGTTGTTGATGTCCACTTGTGCTTTGTAGGCGTGGGCTCGGTTCATAAGCCCCTTGGCACAATGACAACCCAAAATCCACGACAATTCGGCAATCTCTGGAATGTCGGATTGACGATAAAACACCACCTTTTCGGGGTCAAGACCGCACGCAAGCCAAGTGGCGGTAATGGCTTTGGTGCTGTCGGCAATGGCTTTTGGGTCGTGGCATTTGATTAAGGCGTGCCAATCTGCCAAAAAGAAAAAAGCATCCGTATCGGCATTTTGTGATGCTTGAATGGCTGGGCGAATTGCCCCAACATAATTGCCCAAATGCGGAATGCCTGTGGTGGTAATGCCTGTGAGAATGCGTTGTTTTTTTGTGGTGTCGGTCATTGTCAAATCCATTAAGGGAAAAATTGGGGG
>JAUNEE010000010.1:28223-37175 GCA_030525705.1 Moraxella sp. | reverse complement strand
CACGGATTTTTAACCATCACCCCATAAAAAACAGCCGAAATAAAAAACCCAGCCGAAGCTGAGTTTTTTCAAAAAAGACCAAATTAGCCTTGTGCAGCGGCTTGTGCAGCAGCAACTTCAGCAGCGAAGTCTTCTTGTTTCTTCTCGATGCCTTCGCCCACTTCAAGACGCTTGAAGCTCACAACGGTTGCACCCTCTGCTTTTAGTACATCGCCAACTTTCTTCTCATTGTCAATGACGTAAGGTTGGTTGATAAGAGTGACTTCGTTTAGGTACTTTTGCAGACCGCCAGTAATCATTTTCTCAACCACTGCTTCAGGCTTGCCTGATTCTTTGGCTTTGGCTTCAATGATGTCTTTTTCACGAGCTAGGATATCCGCAGGTACGCCTGCTTCGTCCACTGCCAATGGGTTAAATGCAGCCACTTGCATAGCAACCGATTTGCCAAGCTCTTCAGAGCCGCCCTCGTAAGACACCACAACACCGATACGTAGACCGTGACGGTAAGCAGCTAGGTTCGCACCCTCGATGATTTCAGCACGGCGAACTTGAATGTTCTCACCGATTTTTTGAACCAAGGCGATACGAGCTTCTTCTACGCTTTGACCGTCAGCATAAGCCAGCTCACTGATAGCAGCTACGTCAGTGGTGTTGGCAGCCAAGGCAAGCTCAGCAACTTTATTTGCAAATGCAGTGAAGTTGTCATCTTTAGCCACGAAGTCAGTTTGGCAGTTTACTTCTAGAAGTAGAGCTTTATTGCCTGCTTGTGCGATGATGATTGCACCATCGGCAGCGATGTTACCTGCTTTTTTAGCAGCTTTGGCTTGACCTGATTTACGAAGGTTGTCGATGGCAAGCTCGATGTCACCATTCGCTTCTTCTAGGGCTTTTTTGCACTCCATCATGCCAAGACCAGTACGCTCACGAAGCTCTTTTACAAGACCTGCTGTAATTTGTGCCATAATAATACCTTTTTATAAAATTTAAAATACATTAAATAACTGTGCATTAGTCACTATTTTAGCGACTAATGCCAGTTTCATTCACACTGTAGGACAAATTAGTAGTTATTAACTACTTGACCTGCTTGGTCGATTTTGTTTTCAACAGCTGCGGTTGCGTTTTCACGGTTAGCCGCTTTTTCTTCATCTAGTGCTGCTGCACCGCCTTGAGTTTTTGCATACTCTTTACCAGCGATGATGGCATCTGCCATAGCAGTAGCGTATAGCGTTACCGCACGGATAGCGTCGTCGTTCGCTGCGATAACGTAATCAACATTGTCTGGGCTTGAGTTAGTATCAACGATACCAATCACAGGAATGCCTAGGTTTTTCGCTTCTTTAATGGCGATGGCTTCATGGTCTACACCAATTACAAAGATGGCATCAGGCAAGCCGCCCATCTCTTTGATACCGCCTAGGCTACGCTCTAGCTTTTCCATGTCACGGGTACGCTCTAGCGCTTCACGCTTGGTTAGCTTGGCGAAAGTACCGTCTTCAGCTTGCTTTTCTAGCTCTTTTAGGCGAGTGATTGATTGACGAATGGTTTTCCAGTTAGTCAATGTACCGCCTAACCAGCGATGGTCGATGTATGGCATACCTGCACGAGCCGCTTGCTCACGGATTGCACCAGAGGCAGCACGCTTAGTGCCAACGAATAGGATTTTACCTTTAGAAGACGCTAGCTTGTTTACGAAAGTCAATGCTTCGTTGAATTGCTTAACAGTATGCTCAAGGTTGATGATATGAATCTTGTTTCTTGCACCAAAAATGTACTGGTTCATTTTTGGGTTCCAGAAGCGAGTTTGGTGACCGAAGTGCGCACCAGCTTCTAGAAGGTCACGCATAGAGATTTGGGTTGGGTTTTTGTCTGACATGATACGTCCTTAAACTTGGGTTAAAACTTCCACACCATCAAACGCACGAATCCACTGCACGCATCGAACGAAATGCCCGATTAGTCAAGCAAGCAGACACCCCGTGTGTCTTATCATGGTGTGTGTGTCGTTACTAGGCTTGTAAAACAAGCGAAAAAACAGCCAAAAGGCTACACCACTGCACCCAGCCTGACCTAAAACGCCAGCACTCGGCACAATCTGACTATTATAGCAAATTCACCAAGAAAAACCAAGAAAAATCCCAAAGAAAAACTACCCGACAAGGTGGTCATTTCTAAGGTTATTCAGCATTCCAAATGCAGATGCCAATCACCGCTTTATGCTCACGCCAATAAAACGGAATGACATAGGTGCGGCGGTTCGGCGGCAGATACTGGGCGGGCGGCGCACCAATAATCACCGTGGGTGGCGAGATAATAAAATCCGCCCCAAACTCAGTGCGGGCGTTACCAGAAACGGTATTGGCAATCTCCCCCACCAAGTCCTTTAACAGGCTAATCGTTTCTTCAGGCTCATGCAATGCCTTTAACAAATCCCTAAGCATCATCGTGGTGGCACTGACATAAACCGAGCCTCTTATCGGACCTGTAATGCTAATCACACCGCTATAATCATAAGCTATGGGGCTATGATTTTCGTTCAGATAGGGCGTGTCTATCTCGTGCAACACCTCGCCCACTTGACTAAAAAATGCCGACACCGAGCTCATAAACACATTTAGCTTTTCAACTTTCATTTCACCCACCTTACAATTTGTCAGCTAATTTACACACTTACTTTAAAAATCCACCAAAACTACCATTCATCACACAGTAGCATTCATGCCCAAGCCATCTTTGACAGCTTGGGCATTTAGTAAATCAATTATATACTTCTTCTAGACACGCCACAATCTCGCCGACCTCATGCTGCCACAAGATAGGGATAATAAAAGAACGCCCCTCTTTTGGCAAAATAATACTGGTTGGCGAGCCTTTAAAAACGAACGGCGTTGAGATATGAAATTCAGGACCAAACTCACTTCTGGCGTTCCCTGCGACAGTGTTGGCAATCTCGCCGACCAAGTCCACCATCATCGCCTCGCTGTTATTCTCCTCGTGCAAATCTTTTAGCACGACTTTTAACAGCTCAGTACTGGCGGTGACATAAACAACACCACGCATCACCCCAGAAATTCCAATCACGCCAGTATAATCATAAACCTTAGGCTTTTTATCCTCTGATAGATAAGGTGTATCCACTACCAATTCTCCATCAGAAAATTGATCAAAGTAACGGCGTACCACTTCAACAAATGCTTGGATTTTCTTTTCTTTCATAATGCACCCTAATAATCACTCATTAACTCGTCCAGAGCCTCCACCAGCTCCTCTTCAGAAAAAGGCTTGCACAAAAAGCCCCCCGCGCCCAAAGACAACGCCTTAATCCCCGTGGATTTATCCGACAAGGCTGACACCACCAAAATCCGCACCGATGAGTCAATCGCAATGATCTTTTGGATACATTCCAAACCGTCCATCTGTGGCATGGTTAAATCCATGGTGATGACATCAGGACGGTGTATTTCAAATTTTTCCACAGCGTCCGCTCCGTTCGTGGCGGTTGCCACTAACATAAAATGATTGTCATCATACGCACGCTGAATCCGATTTCTAATGATGTTCGAATCATCTACAACCATCAATTTAAACATAGCCTACCCCCGTGTCGCATTCATTGGTAGTTTAACGATAAAACGTGTGAACTTGCCTTTTTCGCTTTGGACGTTGATTTTACCGCCATGGGATTTGACACGGTCTTTTACGATGTCCAAGCCCACGCCACGTCCGCCGTCCTCGTCCGCCACCGCTTTTGTGCTAAAGCCTGAAGAGAACAAAGTGTTCAAAAGCTGAGCCTTGCTAAACTCCGCCACACGGTCTAACGGATATTTTCCGCTGTTGATGAGTTTTTCACGAATGGCATCATAATCAATGCCCAGTCCGTCATCTTCCACCGCGAACATAAAGTGGTCGTGATTCGCCCCTGCATTTTCTGCAAAAGAAA
This sequence comes from Moraxella sp., assembly GCA_030525705.1. Taxonomy (GTDB): domain Bacteria; phylum Pseudomonadota; class Gammaproteobacteria; order Pseudomonadales; family Moraxellaceae; genus Moraxella. The sequence continues at coordinate 33,235 of JAUNEE010000010.1, read as the reverse complement.
GGGTGATTTTGCCCACAGGGTGCTTGCCGTTACGCTCACGGGTGGCACTATCAGCGATACCGTGGACGATGGCGTTTCTTAATAACTGCACACAAATCTCACGCACGGTGGTGTTTAGCGTGCTTGGGATATACACGCCTGCTAGCTGAGACACATCGACCTCGATGTTCTTTCTTTGGCGTTCAGCGATGTCTTGGGCGAACTGCACCAAATAATCCCCAAGCTCCGCCTTGGCGTCCATCACCACAGGAGCGGGGGCGGACAAAGTTACAGGCTCGTCATCTTCCAATGACACATTCTCGTCTAGCGGTTCATTATCAGATTCATGAACGGGCGTTAGGTTCATCTCAGTAGGGGCTGGGGCAGCTTGAACGCTCACGCCGCCTTGGTTGGCATTGATACGCTCACCCAGCTCACGAATGGTATTTGACAAACTAAGCAGTTCATCTAACTGCACCGTCAACGGCAAGAAATCATTCCCCGATAATCTGCCTTGGTTCTGCAGGGCGTGCAGTTTATCTTCCGCCTCAGATGCAATCTGCGTAAAACTGTGCAATTTCAAAGCAGACGCCTCGCCTTTTAGGCTGTGCATTTCACGGTAGATGGATTTTAATTTACCCTCAAGCTCAAACTGCGAACTACCAGGGTTTTTCAAGGTGTTGTTCATTCTTTCGATATGAACATAGGTATTTGAGATAAAGTCGTTAATCACCCGTGGACTTACGTTCAAAATGGTGGTCAACATCTCAATCTGACGGTCGTTTTGGGCGCGTTCTTTTTCTAGACGCTGTTCTAGGCGTACCGCTTCTGAAACGTCATTGACGTTCACCAAGATACGAGCAATGTCCTTGCCCTCATAAACCCGTGAAAACGTAAAGTCCAAATAACGGCTATCGCCTGCACCCTGCCCATCATGAATCATGACTTTATGCAATGGATTTAAGCTGTTCACCAGTTTCTCTTTGACGTGCGGTTTATACAGCTGCTCAACGAACTCTTCAGCAACCTTCAAATCTTTATCAGAAATACGGTTACGCAAAATCGAGCTTAAGCTCTCACCTGCCAGACGGTTCGTGCCAATAATACCCTCTAGTGCATTAGAATACTGATTACCTACCTTCAAATCCTTGTTCAAAAGGAACAGACCTGTATTTACTGTCTGCATGATTTCTTGGATTTCACGCTGTGTCGCCAATGCCTCAGCATCCGCATCACGCAAACGGCGAACGAAGAAGAAGATAAAGATAAGGAAGTACGCCAAAATCACCGCAACCCCGATAATCTGAATCAGTCGAATGGTATTCGCCTGTGCGGCGGTGCTGGCAGCGGTATCCGCCACCAGTGCATCCAAGGATTCGTTAATCCGCAGACTGGAGGTTTTGGCTTGGTTGGCGGCTTGGACAAGCTCGTCCGATGAGTCAACAAGGACGTTATCTGCGTCTTTTAGGTAGGCGTCAATCTTCGGACTTAATAACGCCCACTGTGCTTCTGCCACTGCCAAGCTGTCTTTTGCCACTTGGCTGCTCGCCGCAGGCAAAGTCACGCTTTCACCATCATGACTTTCAACACTACCGCCCTCTTTAATCAATGGCAAACGGCTAGAAATGATGTCGCCATTCGTTTTTAGACGCTTTAGGACAGTTTGAATGTGTGGCGATGACGTATCCTCACCGTAGCTGTTTTCTAAGTCAAACAAGTCCTTAATTACCGCCTGTGCTGAATTAGAAACACGGTTGGTTTCGTTCATCAACGTGGCGTTACGCTCAAGCAGATTTGAGGTATAAAACGTAAACGCCAGCAATAACGCAATCAAGCTTAAAAATGCCGCAATCGAAAGTACTAACGATTGATAGCGTTTATCTTGCACTTGCACATTACTTTTTTTATTATTTTCCACTACGTCACTCATAAACCCAACTTCCTTTAATTATCAATTACCAGCACTATTTAAATCATGAGATTTAAACCATTTAGCTTCAATCGCTTGCATTTTGCCATCAGCTTTGATTTTTGCAATGCCCTCATTTACTTGCTCAAGCAATTTTGTATTATCTTTCGCCATCATGACCACCTGCTGAGATAATGGGTCTTCCGGACTTTCATAAGGTTTAATTATTACGGCGTGTTGCGGATAATTTAACGCTGTATATTTTAGCAATGGCTCATCTTGAAGCACAGCGTCCACTTTGCCCTGCATTAACGCTTCATACAATAAAAACGTACTCGGCAAAGAAACAAGCTCAGCATAACCGCCTACCTCTTTCATTTGGTCTTCTTGCTTCGAATCTGTCATAGTTGCTACACGCTTGCCACGCAAACTGTACAATCCATCAACCGCCATAGTAGTGTCTTTATACATAATAGCAGACGGGTTAATAAAATAAGAATCTGACAAACTATACATTTCGGCACGCTCAGGTTTATAAGAAATTCCCGAAATCGCCAAATCACGCTGCCCTGACATTACGCTAGAAAAAAGGTTTTGCCATGGTTCTTGATAAAACTCTACCTTAAAGCCTGCCGCCTCGCCGATGGCACGAATAGAGTCGATATCAATGCCCACCATATTGCCGTACTCGTCTTGAAATGAAAACGGAGGCATTGTGCCTGTGGTTGCCACTTTCACCACAGGAGCAGAATCAGGCAGTGGGCTGACATAACTGTCCGTCTGGGTGGCAGTCGGGGCAGTCTCTGTGGTGGTACTTTGATTACCCCCACAAGCCGTCAACCCCAACGCCAAGGCAACGCATGACATACGATAAGAAAGCTTCATAACCATTACTCCAACTCGTCCTTAGCTGATAAAACAAATGACGTATTACCTTATAAAATTTGTGGAATTTATAGGCCACGTCATAACTCAAAAAACACGCTAATCTATAAAAAATATATACAACTATTCGTAATAAAATACCATTAAATCTAAAATGACGCAACAAAAAAACTACAATAATTACGAAAAAACTGCTTTTTAAACCCATAATTTATTTAAGGTTTATGGTTCAGCCCTGAAAATACAGGCTAAACCAAACGGTTTTAAAAAAACAATTTATATTTTTTAAAATACTGCACACTAGTCGGGGGGGCCGGCCCCCCGGGCCGCCACATAACGGCAAAAACAAAAGGTTTTTAAAAAATAAATTTATTTTTTTTAAAAACTGTAAAAAAATTATCCCCCCCCCCCCCCGAAAATCTAAGCCAAAACTTCAAAAAACAACCCTTTTTTTAAATAAAAAACATAAAAAGAACACAAGTGTGTCCTTTTTTAAATTCATAGCATAAAAAGAGCAACCTTAAATTTTTTATAGGTTTTTAAAAATAGACTTCCTGTAAAACTAGTTTTTTTCGTTCGCCCTTAAGCTATGCCTTCGGGTGGCAAAAAACCGTGGCGGTTCGACAAGCGCACTTTGAACGGTTTTCCTTATTTCGGAGTTTCGTAGGAAGTTTCATATATAAAAATATATTTTTGATTTTCTTAAAAAACCGCACGAAAAACCGCTCGCTCGCTTTACTGTTATAAACCGCTACGCCTCACAAAACCATGCCTTGTTAATCATGCCTTATTTGGGGTGGAAATCTTGGTAGGCTCGTACACGTGATAGCTGTTTGTTTAGTTTTTCGGTGAGATGAGCGGCTTGATGGATTAGGCTGTGTTTTTGGCTGTGAGTGGGGCTTGACTTTTGGCTTTCTAGCACCGTCAAAGCCTGCGTCAAAGACTGCACAGCAGCGTCATACCGCCCCCGCCACAGCTGTTTTTGGCTACGGGCGTAGAGTGCATAAGCGTCTAAAAAGGGCGTGGCTGGGTCGGCTGACTGCTGACTTTCTTTTTCATAGCTTTTTTCTAATAAATCCCACGCCAAAATATCCGCCTCCCGTGCCTGCGTCAGCAGTATGAGTAGCGTTCTGGCGGCACTGACATTGCCTGCCTGTAACAGACTGTCCGCCAAATACAAACGCAAATCCCGCCGTTCAGGGTACAGCATATGGCAGATATTTAGGGCAGAAATGGCGGTGTCATAGTCCTGCATTTCATAGGCGATGTGGGCTTTTGTGATACAGTATAAAGGCTCGTCCGTGGGCGTTAAGGTAGAGAATAGTGTTTTTGCGGTGGCGGTTTGCCCTTTGTCGGACAAATACGCCACATAAGCCAGCTTCGCCCCTGTGCTGTGGACGGCGGCTTTTTTTAGGTCTTCTTCATTGACGGTTTTTGAGAGATATTTTATCCGCCACTGCATCGCCTCGAACCGCTCTGCCGAAGCCAGCGAGCCGCTTTTTATAGGGTAACGACCCGCCATGCTGTGAGCGTCACTTAAGCGGTCTAGGGTAAAGGGGTGCGTTTGTATGAAGCTTGGGACGAAGGCGTTTTGGCTTTGGTTTAGGGCTTTTTGGCGTTGCAAGGTCTCAAAAAACCGTGCCATGCCCCGCGGGTCATAGCCTGCTTGCACTAAAAGCTGCATACCCACTCTATCCGCCTCTCTTTCATGGGCACGGCTGTGTGAGGCGGTGGTCTCTGCCGCTGCCGTCTGCGAGCCGAGCATGACGGCCGCCGCTGCGTCCCCACTCACCGCTGACGCCGCCAGTGCCGCCAAAAGTCCGCCAAGCTGTACCGCCAGTGCCTTGCCCGCACCCTCCTGACTGCGTTCATGGTGCTTTAAGGACAAATGGGCGATTTCATGGGCGATGACGCTGGCGGTTTCATCGACACTCTTTGAGGCGGTGATAACGCCCGTGTTTATGGCAATCAATCCGCCAGAGACCGCAAAAGCGTTAATGCGATTATCATTGATAAGCGGTACTGCCACCAACGCCTGACTACGCACCAGCCCGTTCATGGACGCTGCCATGCGGTACAACTCTTCTGTCAACCATGGGTCGTATAGCTGCGGTAACGCCCCGTTTACCTGCTGCAGCGACCACTCAGCGATGAGCCTGTGATACCGCTCCTCATTAAAGCCAACTCCGTCCACGCCGATGGCAGGCGGGGTAAACCCTTTGGGGCTTTGGGCGGTATT
>JAUNEE010000010.1:6123-28213 GCA_030525705.1 Moraxella sp. | reverse complement strand
AACTCCCCTCAGTCGCCCCAAAGACTGCCGACTGCGTCACAGAAGCGGACTGTATCATGCCTGTGTGATTTGGACTGGTTGATGTCTGGGGGGACTGGGCGAACGCATGGGCGTGGCACAGCGTAGAAAACAGCAGCCCTGCCACCGCCACGGAGTAAGCATTTAAAAAAACAGCAGTCATAAAGCACCAAAAAAACGAACGGATTTTATGAGTATAGCAGGACAGCCTTTAGCGAGTGCTACAGCTTTGTAGCATTTTATAAATTTTCACCGCTAGTGTGGTTTGTCGGTGAATGCTGGTAAGTAGACTGGGTAAAATGTTATGCAAGCTTTGACAAAATTTTTATATAACCGCAGGATAAATCCAGTCCTAATAATCCACCGCCCACCAACCAACTCAAGCCAAGCCAAGCCAAGCCAAAAATAACACACACCTAGCACCAAAAACCACCATCGCACCGCTTGTCTGACGCTTTTCTTATTTCTTATGATGGATTTTAAGCGTTTCTTATGAAAGTTTGATAAACAAGTAAACGTTCATACACCGCATTCGGCTTTTTTGTTTTTAGAAAATTTGGGGGATTGGGGCTTGAAAGTTTAGGGGGGGGAATTAGAGGGATTAAGAACTTAAGAGCTTGAGGATTTGGGGCTTGGGGGTTTGGGGATTGAAAATTTTGGGGGCTTAGGACTTGGGGAATTGGAGGACTAAGGAGAATTGGAATACCTACCAAAACCCATTCGCCCGTAGATAAGCTTAAAAACGCACAGCTTTAGTAGGTTAAAGCCAACCTCCCCCAGTGCTAAAAGCAGCGGGGTCGTCATTAAAAACGGGGCTAATGCCCCGATGTTTTACTGGTTGGTTTTTGTGTTTTGGTCGCTGTTGTCCTGAGCGGTGCGTTCTTGGGTGTCCGCCTGTGTGCTACTTTGGGCATTTCTGGCGTCAATCTCACTCATCGGCACGGCAGGTGTAAATTGCGGCTGACTGACGTCCGTGCCACGCTCGGCATGTTCTGTTTTTAATGATTTAGCGACTTCTGGAGGCATATAGTTCTCGTCATGCTTAGCCAGCACTTCACTCGCCACGAACACACCATCTTTTAGCTCGCCTGTCGCCACCACGCCTGAATTCTCCGCAAATAAGTCAGGCAACACACCCCGATACACCACAGGCGTACTGTGCTGCAAGTCGCTAATCTGAAACTGAATGTTCAAGGGGTCAGCAGGGTCACGCTTAACACTGCCTGCCACCACCATACCCCCTGCACGGATACGCTTATTCTCTGGGGCCTTACCCTCTGTAATGGCGGTTGGGTCGAAATAATAATCCGTCTGCTCACCAATGGCATACACGATAAGCCCCACCGCAATCACTGCCCCCAGCAAGGTGGCAAGCACCCACATGAGCTTTTTTTGTCTGGTTTTATTCATAGTCCCCCCGTTATGATGGTGTGGTTGTGCGGTTTTTTCTGGCGGTTTTACGGGCGTGGTTCATTTGGATATGCTTTAGTACCCGCTTGCGTTCCGCTCTCACATACAGCACCCCGAATACCACACACGCCGCCACAATGCCCCAACACAGCCACACATAAAAGCCATGTCCACCCATGGCAAAAAACGCGTCTAAATCTTTAAAATACGGTGTCATGCTGTGCCTTATTTTACCCATTTGCCTTGATTATTCGCCACTTTGACCGCCCATGCCTTGCCCTCATCTCTGGATAAAAGCAGGCTGTTGGTACGATAAATCGCCAATGCCGCCACGAAAAAATAACCACCCAAAATCATCAAAAGCAAAGGCAACCACATGGACGCAGGCATTTTCGGGGCGTTGGTGACGGTGAATGTCGCCCCTTGGTGCAGAGTATTCCACCATTCCACGGAGTATTTGATAATCGGCAGATTCACCGCACCCACGATGGAAAGTATCGCTGCCGCACGCCCACGGCTTTGGCTATGTTCAAATGCCGCAAACAACGCCATCACCCCTGCATATAAAAACGCCAAAATTAGCATAGACGTCAGCCGTGCGTCCCACACCCAGTACGTTCCCCATGTCGGCTTCGCCCACACCGAGCCTGTGATAAGACTTAAAACGCACGCCAAAAACCCGATGGGAGCGATGGCTTGGGCAACGACATTCGCCGTTTTTACTTTCCACACCAAAAAAATCACCCCAAGTACACTCATGGCAAAGTAGATACTCATGGCAAGACTGGCAGTCGGCACATGGATAAAGATAATACGGTAACTGTTGCCTTGCAGGTAGTCAGGCGGTGCGAACACCAAGCCCCACACCGACCCCACCGCCAAAAGCACTGCCGCCACCAAAGACAGCCACTTCACCCACGGCGAAAAAATCCGAAAAAACGGCTCAGAGCCGACAGTCGTCAAAAACGCTTGCCAGAGGCGAGAAAAAAAGGACGGCTTAGCAGGGGTGGTGGCTTGTTTGGTCATAGGTATGCAAAATATGGCAAAATCCGCCCATTATAGCATGATTTGTCCTGCTTTTTAAGAATTTATTCTTATACAAAACTCATCGCTATTTTTTATAAAAATCCATAAAAAAGACCCGCCCCACGCCACGGTACACGCTCTCCTGCTTTCATAAACACTCAGCCCCATCCTCTGAAAAAAATTAACAAAACATTACAAAATAGCCTAAAAAGCTGTGTAAAACTGTCGTATAATAATTCCCCTAACTTCCTTTTTGTTAGTATGGTTTTTAAGCATGGCGTCCGCTGTCGTTTTAGAAACAAAAAAGGCAGTTGGTTACTGTTATTATTTAGGAAATTTAAAATGAAACTTTTGAAATCTGCCCTAATCGCAAGCCTTGCCCTAGCAGGACTGGCAAACGCCCAAACCTACGTCATTGACTCAGCTCACACGCACGCACGCTTTGCCATCGACCATATGAACACCAGCACCAACCAAGGCGGTTTTTACAATTTGACAGGCGAAGTTCAGTTCAACCCTGCCAAAAAAACAGGCGCCATCGACATCACCATTCCAATGAACAGCCTATCAACAGGCATCGGTGCATTTGATGAACATTTAAAATCTGCAGATTTCTTTAATGTCGCTGCCCACCCAACCGCCAACTTCAAATCAACCAAATGGCACTTTAGAGGCGGCAAAGTCAGAAAAGTTGACGGTATCCTAACCATGATGGGCAAAAGCCACCCTGTGACCCTAACCGCCAAGAAATTCAACTGCTATGACAGCCCCATGCTAAAAACTGAGGTTTGTGGCGGTGACTTTGAGGCGACCATCGACCGCACCTTGTGGGGCATTAACACCTATGTAGACTTCGGCGTGACCAAATTTGTCAAGCTAAACATTCAAGTTGAAGCTGGCAAAAAATAATCCCGAACAAAAAAGCGAAAGTTTCAACTTTCGCTTTTTTATGTCCTCACATCTTAAACATGACGCTCATGCAGAGCATTCAAGCAGTGTCGCCACGTTCTTTTTTATGACAAGCTTGCAAGCGGTTTTTGGGCGGTTTTTTATGCGGTTTTTAGGTGACGCACCGACAAATCACACCACCAACACCGCACCTATTTCAAATAAAAAAAAGAGCATTCACCTCGATGGCGGTGCTTGTTTTTAGCTTTGCCATGCCAGCTTTAAGCTGTGGGCAATCACCCACGGCACACTAATAACCGCAAGAATACTGCCCGCCAAAAGCAGGGCAAAGACAGGCAAATAAGGCAGCCCCATCATCGCTCGCTCCACCGCCCCCGTCGCAAAAATCAACACAGGCAGCTGCATAGGAATGGCAATGAGCGGCACCAGCACCGCTCCGTTTTTCGTGGATAAACTTAAGCTACTGGCGATGGCAGAAATCATCAAAAGCATCGGAGAGCCTAGTAAAATCGACCCGCTTAGCACAAAAGCGTCTTTAAACGCCAAAGAAAATAAAGGCACTGCCAAAAAACTCAAAAGCGACACCGCCCCCGCCCCAAACAGCCAATGCACGAACACCCGCACAAATACCCACAACGCCAAAGGCGTGCCAGACACCACCAGCTGAGACAGCGTGCCATTGTCATACTCAGGCTTAAACAGCCCGTCCACCCCGATAACCAAGGACAAAAGTGCCGCTATCCACACCATCGGCACAGCAAGCCGTAACAGCAACGCAGGCTCACTGCCCACCGTCAAAGGAAACAGCGTAATAATCATCAAAAAAATCACCAATGGGTACAACCACTGCATGAGTCCTTGCTGTTTTATCTGCCATTCACGCCGCCACAACGCCAAAAATGACGCCCCACGCACATCACGCCCAGTCATCTTCTTCCCCCGTCTGTGCCACCAAACTAAAACTGTGCGTTGCCACAGGCACAGGTTGGTGACTGGTCAACAACACCGCTCCGCCCGCCTGTGCAAATGCCGTGAACCGCTCACACAGCCGTGCCACCATCGCCACGTCCAGTGCCGTCAAAGGCTCATCAAGCACCCACAAGGGCGTCACTTTGGGCGATAATAGCCACAGCCGTGCCAAGCCCACCCGTCTGGTCTGCCCTGCTGACAGCCCCGCCACTGGCAAATCCTCAAAACCTAACAGCCCCACACTCGCCAAAGCGGATTTTAAGGCGTCCTCGCTCGGTGTCTCCCCGTACAATGCCAAAAGATAGCGTAAGTTTTGGCGAACGCTTAAGTTTTCATGCACGCCTGCTTGATGAGAAATGTACAACGCCCCCCGTGCCACGCCCTGCTCGCCCAGATAGGATACCTGCCCGAACAAGGTCGGCAACAGCCCCATGATTTGCATCAGTAGCGTGGTTTTGCCCAGTCCATTCTCCCCCAAAAGATGACAAATCTCACCTCGATGCAAGCACAAATCCACCGCCTGACATAAAGGCAGTTCACCCCGTGTCACCACCACACCCTCAAGCGTCAAGACGGGCATGTCTTTTATTTGTGTATCACTCATGATAACTCCCATGCCAAACCAATCGTGCCAATCAACCCACCAAAATGCCCATTATACGCCAAAAACCGCCAAATCCCCAATTTTTATGCTACAATGTCAAAAATGAAATTCCGCTTGGTATTCTTATCCCAGTTTAATCACAATCCATCACGCCTATATGAGCAATCCTTTTAAAAAACTAAAAGCCCTAATCCGTCCTGACACCGAAGCAGAAGAAATGCGCCTTAATCGTTCAGCCGATGACACGCCCACTCCCCAAGCAGAACCAACCCCAAACCCAGAAGACACCGCCCACCTAAACCCCGTCAGCCAGCGTGTCATCGCATGGCTTGATGAACGGCAGTGGCATTATCAGCACTATGAGCCTACGCTTGATGATGAGCTGCGGTGTCATCACTTCGTGGTCGGCTTTAAAAATGACAGCTACCAATGGAACTGTATCATTCGCATTTTTGAAAAAAACCAGCTGGTGAGCCTTGTTGCCATCATTAACAGTGACCTTCCCACCAAATACCATGTCGCCTTAATGACCGCCTTAAATCAAATCAATACGGGGCTAAACATCGGCAGTCTGGACTTTAACCCAAAAACAGGCGACATTCGGGCAAGGCTGGGCTTCGATGCGGAATTTTCTCTCTTGTCCTACCGCCTGCTTGACAGCTACCTACAAGGCGTGGCAGGACTCATCGACCGTGCTTATGACACCATCGGCTTTGTACTGGCAGATGACACACCCTCAAATGACCCGCTCACCCTTTGGCAAGAAGAATTCCTTGACGATGACGAACACGAGACCAAGGATTATTTTTTAGTCAATCACACCTTGCAATAATCCGTCCGGTGCTTGTTTAGCCGCCCTGCTTAGCCTTTAGCATGGCTTGGATATTGGCAAGGTAGTTTTGGGCGACTTGTTTCGGGTCTTCTTTGACGCCCCCTTGCCGTCCTGGATAATCCATAAAGTCAGCAGGGATTTCATCTAAAAAGCGTGACGGCGTGGTTTCTTTAAAGTCCTTACCCACCCGTCTTTTTCTCGCCAAAGACAAAGTCAGCTCCTCTTTGGCACGGGTAATACCTACGTACATGAGCCGTCTTTCTTCCTCCACCGTCTCAGCGATGATGGAGTTTTTATGCGGCAGAATCTCTTCTTCCACGCCGATGATATATACGCAGTTAAATTCCAGCCCCTTAGCAGCGTGCAAGGTCATTAAGTTGACTTTGTTGGTATTTTCCTCTTCTTGCTGCTGCTCTAGCATATCTAAGAGCATCATTTTTCTAATCACCGCCTCGATGGTTTTTTCGTCATCGTCCTCGGCACGGTCGATAAGTGTCGCAATGGAGCTATACAAAGACTCGATATTATCCAAGCGGTTTTTTTCTTGCTGGGGCGTCTTACTATCCTCTTTGATAAAATCAATGTACCCCGTCTCTAAAATCATCTGCCGCACCAGTGGCATGGGGTCGGGATTTTCGTGGAGTTCACGGGTATAATGCTCGATAAATGCATAAAACGCCTGCAGTGTACCCGAGGCTTTATTGCCCACGGCGGCTTTTAATCCGCCATGATTGCACGCCGCCAAAAGCGACATCTCATACTCCTGTGCCAACAGCCCAAGCTTCTCTAAGGTGGCAGACCCCATGCCTCGTTTTGGGGTATTAATGATTCTTAAAAAAGCGGCGTCATCGTCAGGATTTAAAATCACCCTAAGATAGCCCATCACATCTTTAATCTCCGTCCGAGAAAAAAAGGACGTACCGCCAGACAGCTTATACGGCACTTGCAAGGCTCTAAGCTCCGCCTCCAGCACCCGTGCCTGAAAGTTACTGCGGTATAAAACAGCATAATCCTCCCACTCACGATTATGACGCAGACGGTGGGTAACAATCTCTTTAGCGATACGCTCCGCCTCCGCCAAATCATCGGGATTTTTTATCACCCGAATCATCTCGCCCTGCCCTTTTTGTGACCACAGCTGTTTTTCAAATAAATGCTCGTTATTTGTGATGACCGCATTTGCCGCCCCTAGGATACGGTTGGTGGAGCGGTAGTTTTGCTCAAGTTTAATCACACTCAGATTAGGGAAATCCTGCTGCAAGAGTGCCATATTTTCAGGCTTTGCCCCACGCCATGCGTAAATGGATTGGTCGTCGTCGCCCACCACGGTAAAACGTGGCTGCAGCCCTACCAAAAGCTTAATGAGTTCATACTGGGCGGTGTTGGTGTCTTGATATTCGTCCACCAAAAGATAACGAATGCGACTTTGCCATTTTTGGCGTACCATTTCTTGCTCACGCAAAATTTTTACGGGCAAAACAATCAAATCATCAAAGTCCACCGCATTATAAGCCCTAAGATGACGCTCATATAAGGCGTACAAATGCCCAAACATCATATCCTCAGGGTCGCTTAAGGTTTCCAAAGCATCCTCAGGGGCAACCAAGTCATTCTTCCAGTCACTAATCATCTTAATGGCTTTGCCCACGAACTCTCGGCTTTCCGCCCCAGACAGATTGTCTTTTTGCATAAGTTCCATCAAAAGGCGTTTGCTATCATCGGCATCCATGATGGAGAAATTACCCTTTAAAGACGTATGCAAAAGCTCATAGCGTAAAAATGTCAGCCCAAACTGGTGAAACGTCGACACCGTCAAGCCCTTACTGTCCTCGCTGGGCAAAAGTTTTTTTACCCGCTCTTTCATCTCACGGGCGGCTTTATTGGTAAACGTCATGGCAGTGATACGAGAAGCAGGAATTCCGCACTCGGTGATAAGATGGGCGATTTTTTGGGTGATGACCGAGGTTTTGCCCGACCCCGCCCCCGCCAGCACCAATAACGCCCCATGGACGTGTCGCATTGCCTCATCTTGTCTTGGGTTTAACTTACTCATAATTTCACAGACCAATCAATCTAAAAAGTGGCTATTATAAAGAACTTAAGAAAAAATAACAGCCCAATCCAACATAAAAACCGCCCAAACGGACGGCTGTGTGTCATTGGGCGTGATGCATACGGTAGAATTCCCATTCTTCAATGACTTGCCCATTTGCAAAGTGACACAAGGCGTACTCATTGCCCGCTACGTCTTTTTTCGGCTCTAAAGAACCGCCCTGCTGCTCACAAAAGATACTGGCAGGATTGACCTCGGGGGCTTTTTTGAAAGGATTGCCCGTCGTAGTACAGCCAGACAGTACAACCAAAGACATAAAAGACATTAAAACGACTTTTTTCATCTGACACCTTTTTTAATAAAAAAATCACAGCAAGCGTCCACTTGCTAAGTTCGTGAGTGCCAGCAAGCCCCCACGGTAAGCATTATCTGGTAGAGCCTCCAAGGCTTTTTGGGCAAGGGCAGTCTCCTCCAAGGCACGGGCTTTACAGTAGTCCAACGCACCGCTGTCTTTTACCAAGGCGATAAGCTCATCGGCGTTGTCGGTTTTGCCTGTTTGTACCGCCACCCGAAGCTTATGGTAGTTTTCTGCATCCGTGTCTTTTAGGATTTCTAGGGTTTTAATGATGGGCAAGGTGGGCTTACCTTCCGCCAAATCATCACCCAAGTTTTTCCCCATGACACTGCTGTCTCCCATAAAATCCAGCACATCATCTACCATCTGAAACGCATTGCCAAAATGCTGACCGAAATCAGACAGCGTATCTAGCAACGCCTGATTTTCATGATGACCGTGCAAAAGTGCCGCCCCGACAGTCGCCATCATAAACAGCCGTGAGGTTTTTCCGTCAATGATGGCAAGATAATCTTCCTCGGTGGTTTCGACATTATGCTGATGCTGAAGCTGCAGCACCTCACCCTCAGCAATGTCACACGTACCGTCCGAAAACAGCTTTAATAACGCCATGTCATTAAAGCCCACCAAAAGGTTAAACGAACGCGCGATAAGATAATCCCCCACCAGCACCGCTGTGGCATTATTCCATGTGGCATTGGCGGTGGGTCTGCCCCGCCTTAGGCTGGATTCATCAATGACATCATCATGCACCAAAGTCGCTGTGTGAAGCATTTCTGTAATGGCAGCCAGCTCCATCGCTTGTGTGCTTGGCTCGTTTTTTAATAACCTAGACACAAGCAAAGTTAACAAAGGACGCATTCTTTTGCCGCCCGCATTGATGACGTGCTCAGACACTTTCATGATGAGCTGAACTTTGGAATTTAGGCTACCAAACACCTGTTTATCCATGGTAACAAAGTCGTCACCGACAATCGCCAAAATTTCTGGATAAGACATAACAGATTGCCCATCGGCAGCTTTTGCACACATACACGCTCGCTTTTTTTAAAAAATCATTACTTAAGTTCGATAATCTCTACCCAGTAACCATCTGGGTCTTTGATGAATGCGATGTCTTTCATGCTGCCATCTTCAGGGCGTTTTTGGAAGACCACGTTATTCTCATCGAACCACGCCACCGCCTTTTTCAAATCAGGCACGCTAAAGCAAATATGCCCAAAGCCCCGTGGATCGCTGTTACCATTGTGGTAAGAAAAGCTGTCGTCATTTTCTGTGCCGTAGTTGTGCGTTAGCTCTAAAATACTGCGTTGGCGTGACACATAAACCGTCAAATCAGACGTAGCAGGCAGGTTGTTACGCTCTTCTTCGGTCAATTTCGCCAAAAAGTACAAATCGAACTTCGCTTCAGGAAACTGGCTATGACGCAACAATGTCATACCAAGCACGCCCGTATAAAATTCCAAAGATTTCACAGGATCTTTGACACGCAGCATGGTATGGTTAAACACGAAGCCCTCAGACTGGGCAGGAATGTCTTTTACGCCTGCCGCAGTTAGGCTGTTTTTTGGTTGCTCGACGCTCATAATTACCTCTTCTTTAAAATCGCTAAATCCGCTTTTGCCAAAAGTCGGTCTAGCTGTCAAAAACTCAATCAAAACCGATGATTAATTGCTAAAAATACACACAAATACGCTTAAAATCAGTTGTCAAAAAAGACCACTTTGCCTGTATTTAAATCATACTCCGCCCCGACAATCAAAAGCTCGCCTGCCGTTGTCATATCCTCCAAAAAGCGAGAACCGTGGCGTAGCTGGCTAACCGACATACGCACATTGGCACGGATAGACTTGACGGTCAGCTCTGCAACATCGGCGTCCTGTCCGCCTGCGGTGGCAATTTCGTGCAAATTTAGCACGCTTGGGCGAATACGGTCTACGATGGATTGAAGGTTTGGTGAATAATACAAATCAGGATACATCAACGCCTCAACGCATGCCGTCACCGCACCGCAGTGACTATGCCCTAGCACCACCACAAGCTTCGTGCCGAATTTCTCAACAGCGAACTCAACCGAACCAATCTGACTGGGTGCAACGACATTTCCCGCCACCCGAATCACGAACAGCTCACCCAGTCCTTGGTCAAAGACAATCTCCACAGGCACACGAGCGTCAGAACAGCCTAGAATAATCGCCACGGGGTCTTGCTCTTTCATTAAAACGGGCGGATTGGTCATTAGCTCATGATTAGACAGCCTTTGTACATAGCGGTCGTTGCCCGCCTTTAACGCCGCCAGCACCGTCTTGGCGTCTTTTTTGTCAATCATATCCATCAGTTTAACCCTCTACTCATCTTAAGATTGGACGCAGGTTTACTGCATACCGTCACCACCCTCCAGACTTGCCACCACGGGGCTGTCAGGTGCAGGGCGTGCGTCTGCGGTAGGCTTAGCGGTCGGTGGCACAGACAGTTCAGGCGTGGTCGGTGCAGCAGGGGCAGGAGCTGCCGCCACAGGCTCGGGAGCGGAGGTAGGGGCGGGCGTCACTGCAGGTGTGGGCGTAGGTGGCGAGGTGACAGGCTTGGTTTCCTGCCGAGTTCGTTCTGCTTGTACTGGTGCTGAGGTGGCAGCACGGGCAGGTTTCGGTGCAACGACGGTATTGGTCTCGCTTAGGCGTACCGCAGGTTTTTTCGTGATTTCTTCGACTTTTTCAGGACGTTGATAATTATCAATCATATCCAAATAACGCTTCATCTCCTCGGGAATTGCTCGTGAGGTCGGTGGCAATTTAAAGTCAATGAGCTTCACCGCCCCCATGGCTTCTTGAAAACTACTCATAATGCCATAAGTGAGCACATAACGCTCTTTATTGCCTGCATCCGTATAACGAAAGTAAGCGAACTTCTCACGGTCGTCACGGGTCTGCAGATAATCCACGATAAGCTTATGCTCCGCCACGTCCATAATCTGAACCGTCCAGCTTTTGCGATTTTTCTCGAAGTAGCTTTTATCTTTAAATTCATTTGAATAGGTACGCAAATCTCGCACCACCGTATCAAAATCAATGGGGTGCACTTCGTTTTTAAATTCATTTAAAACGCTAATCTGCGTGGGCAAGCTGGCATCATTTGCGGTGACTGTGGCGGATTTTTTAGCGGCATGCGTCACTGCATCATTGGTCAACCAAATCACCAACCATAAAATAAACAAAATACCCGCCGTTACCAGCCAAATCACCGCATGACGGCGTAACACACGAGGGGGTTGACCCAAACTTATCATCTTTTTTTAACTCTTTTTTAAGATTTTTAAAAATTACACCACAGCAGCCACTTTATACGAATACCGCTTTTAATTCATCAAGACTGACAGCGTCCGTCACAACCGCCTGCCCGATGGCGTCCAGCAGCACAAAACGCAACTTGCCGTTTTTGACTTTTTTATCATGCCCCATCAAATTTAAGGCGGTCTCAAAGTCAATCTTGGGCGGGGCAATGGGCAGCCCAAATGCCGTTAACAGCTGTGCCACACGGGCTTTTTCTGCCTCGCTGATTCTGCCTTGCAAGACAGAAACACCCAAAGCCTGCATCATACCCGCCGCCACCGCCTCGCCATGCAGCCAGTTGCCGTAACCCATATGCGTTTCTATGACGTGTCCGAACGTATGCCCGAAGTTTAATAAGGCACGTCTGCCCTGCTCTTTTTCGTCGGACGCCACGATGTCCGCCTTGTACTGACAGCAGCGGTACACCATTTCAGATAAGACCTCAGGCTTATGCGCCAAAATGTCCGCTTGGTGAGTCTCAAGCCAGTCCAAAAACTTAGCGTCCATAATCAAGGCATATTTCACCACTTCTGCCATGCCTGCCGAAAACTCTCGCTGAGGCAGTGTTTTCAGAGTAGACATATCCGCCAGCACGCAGACAGGCTGCCAAAACGCCCCAATCATATTTTTTCCAAGGGCGTGGTTAATGCCCGTTTTTCCGCCAACGCTGGAGTCTACTTGTGCCAGCAAAGTTGTCGGCACTTGGATAAAGTCCACGCCCCGCATAAAGCTAGCCGCCGCAAAACCCGTCATATCCCCAATCACCCCGCCCCCCAAGGCGATAAGCGTACAATCCCGCCCAAAATGCCCCTGCATAAGTGTATCATAGATGGCGTTAATGCTGTCTTGGGTTTTGTGCATTTCGCCATCGGGCAAAATGCAAGTCAGCACCGTTTTATCTGTTAAAGCGGCTTTTAATGCCTCTAAGTACAAAGGTGCAACCGTGTCATTGGTCACAATCAGCACCTTGTTGCCCTTGATATGACCTGAAAAATCAAAGTCCAAAGGCGTGCTTAGCTCATCAATGATGATGGGATAATCCTGCTGACTGGTCTCTACCGTTAATTCAAATAACGCACTCATAACTACCTAAATTTTTTAAAAACCAAATTCTAAAACGTCCGTCCACAAGCCAAAGCTTAAGCGTTTTTCGCCAAATACTCATCAAGTCGCACTAAAATATCCGCCACCATCTGCTTAGGATACAGCCTGCCTGTCGGCACAACCAAATCCGCCACCTCAAGATACAAGGGGTGACGCTTAGCATATAAAGTTTCCAAAACCACCCGTGGATTGTCGCTTTGGAGCAAGGGGCGATTTTTGTCTTTTTTTGTGCGAGCAAGCTGCACATCAACACTCGCCTCCAGATAAATCACCAAACCATTTTTCAATAAAGCACGGTTCTCTGGCAGTCCCACCGCTCCGCCGCCTGTCGCCATGACGATTTTCGGCAAAGCAACCAGCTCACTTAAGGCACGGGTTTCCCGCTCACGAAAGCCCGCCTCACCCTCTTTTTCAAAAATCCAAGGAATGTCCGCCCCTGTCTGCTGAACAATGTGCCAATCACAGTCCACAAATTCCCGATTTAACTGCTTGGCAAGTAGCTTACCGATGGTGGTTTTCCCCGCACCCATCGGACCGACCAAATAAATGGCAGGCAACTGACATGACAAATCCAGCAAAGACACGCTTTTGTCTGCTGTTTTTTGTGCTGTCGTTGTTTCTGTATTTTCCCCATCAAACGCCAAAGTCACCGCTCTACCCATGCATGAAATAAAATTGTACCATAATACCCCAAAACCACCCAAAAACCCAAGAAAAAAATTTTTATAAAATAGGTAACGCCCACTCAGACCCCGTTAAGTGTCTGTTTTTTCCTTCAAAATAAGCAGTCTGTCGTATAGGGTATTTTTTTTCACCCCCGTCAACGTACTGGCAAGGGCAGCCGCTTTTTTTATGGGCAGCTCCGCCATTAACGCCGTCAATAACGGGTCATGCACGCTCAAATCCTCGTCCGTTTTTTCTGTATCACCTGCCACCACGATGACAATTTCGCCTTTTTGTTGGTTGCTGTCGGCTTTGACAAATTCACACAGCTCACCCAAAGTCGTCAAACGCACCGTTTCAAAGGTCTTCGTTAACTCACGACAAAAAGTCACTCGCCTATCCGCCCCGAAGGTCTGCGCCATATCCGCCAAACAGTCTAAAATGCGGTGCGGTGCTTCATAAAAAATCAGCGTTGCCGTCATGCGTTTTAACGCATACAGCTCAGCTTTTCTGGCGGTGCTTTTTACGGGTAAAAACCCATAAAAATAAAACTTATCGGACGGCAAACCCGCCACGCTCAATGCCCCAATGGCGGCAGACGCCCCCACGATGGGCGAAACGCTGACATTTGCCTCATGACAAGCTTTCACCAAGCGATAGCCAGGGTCACTCACCAAAGGCGTGCCAGCGTCTGAAATAAGTGCTATACTTTGTCCTGCCTTTAGGCGGTCTAACAGCTGCGCCGTCTGAGTGTCTGCGTTATGGTCATGATATGCCCATGTTTTTGTGGAGATATTAAAATATGACAACAGCTTGGCGGAGGTGCGGGTGTCCTCACAGGCGATAATGTCCACCGTTTTTAGGCAGTCTATCGCCCGTGCTGTCATGTCCGCTAAGTTGCCGATGGGCGTCGCCACAACATACAACACCCCGAACTCTGACCGCCCGCTCATACCACCCCCTCGGTGTGATTTTTGCTATCTTGATCACCGCTCTCAGTAGGTGTTTTTTGCTCACTCACGCCTGACGCATCACCCAGCTCGCCCAGTGCCAACCACTCGCCCATCACAGTTGCCAGCTCCTCGATACCTTCCTTATTTAAGGCAGAAAAAAGCTGTATGCTAAACGGCAAATCCAGCTTATCCAAAGTTTTTTTCGTGGATAATAACACCGTCTTTGCCGCCCCACGCTTTAGCTTATCCGCCTTGGTTAACAACACGTGGACGGGCAATCCGCCATCTTTTGCCCAATGGAGCATTTGTTCATCGAAGTATTTTAACGGGTGACGAATGTCCGTCAAAAGCACAAGCCCTGTTAAGCTTTCACGGGAAACAAGATACTCTTCCAGCTCTTTTTGCCATTTGATTTTCATCGCCTCAGGCACAGCCGCATAGCCATAGCCTGGCAAATCCACCAAACGACGACTGTCATCAGACACCCCAAAAAAGTTAATCATCTGCGTACGACCAGGGGTTTTCGAGGAGCGTGCCAGCTGTTTTTGGTGGGTTAAGGTGTTGATGGCGGAGGACTTGCCTGCATTTGACCGCCCTGCGAACGCCACCTCAAGCCCCGTATCGGGCGGGCACAACCGAAACGTCGGGGCGGACATCATAAAAGCGGTTTGGCGGATTTTTTTTAGATATAAATCGGTACTCATGGCATTTCTCACACAATCAAGACCGTCAAGTTTATCATGAAGTCAGGCAAATTGGGGCATTTGTTACAAAATATGTCTTGTTTTTATCCGACAATCCGTCATAATAGCTAAAAAATCATTCAAAAGGAGGGTTTTATGCATAAACAGCACCCTACCCACGGCAGCCGCCATGTCGCCACACGGCACACAGCCATGCTTGCCCTTGCTGTCACATTTGCCAGCTTTTCTTTGCCTGCCTTTGCCAAGGACGTCGCCCAGACCTACGCCACCACCTGCGGCATCTGTCATGAGACAGGCTCATTAAATGCCCCGAAAAAAGGGGACAGTGCCACATGGCAACGCCTTATCACCCAAAAAGGCATGGATAATCTTGTGAATACTGCCCAAAAAGGCACCGTCCAAATGCCCGCTAAGGGGCTTTGTAATACCTGTACGGACGCTGACTTTCGGGCGTTGATTGAACACATGGCAAAGTAAGCGTTGCGATATTTTTTAAAATTTTACGCTTTTCTTACCAAAACCCCTAATTTTAGTAGGCAAATCTCACCAAGTCTTGCTATAATAACAACCATGTAAAAAATCCTATCGCATTGATGACGAATTAGTGCTAGAATATAAATATTGTTCGTGCATGATTTGCACACCCAACAACACCCATGACTTAAGCCAATAGGCGAGTAAGTTAGTAGGAAATTGTTTATGAAAACCGCTTTTATCAAAGCCTTTTTAGGCGGCTCATTGGCGTTTGGGGCAGTCTCCATCGCCCACGCAGCGACTGTTCCTAGCTATAATATCGAAAACGGCAAGCTCATTGCCGAATCCAACTGTGCTGCCTGCCATGGTATCAATGGCGTCAGCATTGCCCCTGCTCAGCCGAACCTTGGCGGTCAGAACATCAGATACCTGTATAAACAGCTTGTTGATTTTAAAACAGGTGCTCGTGCCAATGGCATTATGAAAGCACAGCTGGCAGGTCTAACTCAGCAAGACCTAGCGGACGTGGCAGGCTACTACGCTTCCCAAGCACCGTGGGGTCCTGGCTACGCCAACCCTGCCACCGCCCATGAAGCCACCAAGCTGTATCTAGGCGGTGACAAAAGCCGTGGCGTCATTCCTTGTGCTGGCTGTCACAGCCCGAAAGGCGAGGGCAATGCATGGGCGGGCTTCCCACGCCTAGGCGGACAGCACGCCACTTACATCGCCACTCAGCTACGCCTATTCCGTGCCGCAGGACGTGATGATGAAGGTCTCATGGCAGAACAAATGCGTCAGAACGACTCCGCCAAAAAAGACGAAAAAGGCATGATGCAGACCGTCGCCTCAAAGCTGAGCGACAAAGACATTCGTATCTTGTCTGAGTACATCAGTGCCCTGCACTAAGTCTGCACCGCTTTGGATAGATCGATACGTAAAGCCCCGTCACTGCACGGGGTTTTTCTTTACACCCCTTTAAAGCCCAAGTCAGCCGCACCCAGCCCAAACACACTTTCCACCAAATACCGCCAGACATTAGCTGGACTGACAGTCACCCAAAAACCGCCTCGCCCGTATGTCAGGCGGTTATCTTTGTCCAAAAAGCAGCGTTCTGTCCGATTGATGGTTCACGAGGGGCGGCAGCTGTGTTACAATAAGCCATTTTTTCTTTGATCAAAACCTAAAGCCTATGAACGCCAAAAAATTCACCCCGTTTTTGATTGCTGCTGCTCTGCCCATGTTGCTGTTTTCTTGGTTTTTACCCCAAGGGGCGGTGCAGTTCGATTTGTGGCTGTTGTGGCTTTTTGCCATGGTGATTTTAGGTCTGCCGATGACTTATCTTGAGCTGGCACTCGCCAAACGCAGTAAAAACAGCGTCTGGCTGGGTATGCAGACACTCACCCGAGAATCAGACGCCAAAACCTACTGGCGGATATTTGCCTTTTTTTCGGTGCTTTTGGCGTTATTTTTAGGAGCGGGGTCAATCGCACGGTACAGCATGGCGATTGTGTATTCCTTGGCACAGCTGAACGTTTCTGCCATCGCAGGCATTCCAAGTTACGCCATCGCTTTCGCTCTGACGGTCGTTGCACTCATTTTAAGCCCTTTAAAATCACGACTGCTAGCAGTGGGCGTGGCGTTTTTAATCGCAGGTGGCGTGCTGTCTTTAGTGATGGGTGGTCAAAACGGCATTGCCATGACCCATGTTAGTTTCAATGAATGGGCGATTGCGGTGGTGGCTGCCTTATTCAGCGTTGGGGTTGGTACGGGGCTTTACTGGTTTTTGGATGCCAAAGCACCCACAAACACAGACCCAGTCCACCCCCTAACAGGAAAAGTCCTGCCCATCTGGCTAACCCAGCTTGTGTTCGGTGCGGCAAGCTTCGTAGTTGCCAGTGCCACCATTCACCCCATCGGTATTTTGACCGCTGCGGTGGGCGTACTGTTATTTGCCAGTTTTTTATTTTATTATGCAGGCGTGGAGCTGGCGGCTCGCTTCGGCAAGGTAGCAGGCTTTGGTGGCATGGTGGTGCTTGCTCTGCTGATTTGTGCCTTGCCGCCTTTGCTTGTCGGGCATATTTTGGTGGTGGTCGGACTTGTTACCACGCTATTTTTGGCGATTTTTACGGGTTATTCTATGAAAATAAGCCATCTGCGTAAGTCTTTAAACTTCGCCAGCGAGGCACGGTATAATCTATGGCGAGTGGCGGTGCGTTGGCTTGTGCCATTGGCGGCGGTCTCGGCATTGGTGGGCTGGTTTTTAAAATGACAGAGATTCTAGTCAGTCTCGTCTATGTGCATGATGATGGTGCGTTATACCAGATGTCTTTATCCTTGCCCGATGGCAGTACAGCACTTGACGCAATCACCGCCTCAAGCTGGCTTGATTTGCCTGATTTTCAAGCCTTTAAAACTTGGCTATCTGCCAAAGAACCGACCGAAAAACCCACGCATAAGGCTTGGTATTTGGGCATTTTTTCCCAAAAAATCCCACTTGACCACCCTTTAAAAACGGGCGACCGCCTTGAGATTTATCGTCCTTTGGCACTTGACCCCATGAAAAAACGCCAAGGCACGGTCGCTGCCGCCGCAAAAGCCAAGGCAAGACTTCGCTCTGCACAACCTGCCAGACAGCGAGGCAAAAAAAGAAATGCCCAGAACAAGGCTTCAGACTTGGACAGCCCCACCTTCACCCAAACCAAGCCCAAAAGCGTCATAAAATCACATAACGCCTAAATTTTTCTTTTTATCCATAAATAAATCGGGTATGATGAGCAAATTATCCATGCCATTTCTGGGGATTTTTATGCTAAAACACGCCTTGTTTCTTTTTTGTGCAGGTGCCAGTCTCCTGCCTGCCGCCGCACAAACAAACCCAAAGACACACCCCCCAGTCAGTCAGCCCCTGCCAGAAACAGCAGCCCCCAAGACCAAGCCCCCACAGCAGGTGGCGTCTTAGACCCCTCAAACTCAAACAGCCCCAATGCAACGGACGCAAGTGCAGATAGTCCAAGCACAGATAATTTAGTGACGGACAGTCACCAAAACCCCCTCGACCCACAAAATACGACATGGCTTGATGATACCCGAGACCAGACCAAAACATGGCTAAACAGCACCGCCACACACATGGACGACTGGTTTGGCACGCCCACGCCCCATAAAAAAGCCAGTGCCAGCCTGCGTTTTATGCTAGATGTTCATGACAATAAATATGACGGCACAACCATCAAGCCAAAAATCCGCGGTCGCCTAAAATTGCCCGCCCTAGAAAATCGCCTAAGCATTATGATTGGGGATGACACACTTGACAATAACACCACCGATGTTGGCTCGCACAGCGACAGCCACAGCACAGGGCAACGCTTCGACCGTGAACAAACCAAAGAAGAGAACACCTCACTGGCACTTAGATTTTCTAAGTGGCGTAGCGAACGAAACATTGAAAGCGATTTTGACATCGGCACCCGTTCAGGCGGTGAAATCTACGCTCGTCTACGTGCTGAAAAACGCTGGCAATGGAACGCCACCACCGACAGCCGCCTAGAACAAATCTACCGCTACGGCAGTAAAAGCGAGCATTATCTACGCACCAACTTCATCAGCACATGGCAAGAACACCCTGAGCGATTTTTAACCAATCATGCCTACATCGACTATAACCACAACGACACAGAAACCTTTGTGCTGGGCAATAATCTCTATCACACCCACCTGTACGAAGGGCGACTTGGCACACGCCGTCTTGCTTACGGACTGCATGCCGAAAGCCGACCAAAAGACCTTGATGCCATCAACCGCTACGGCGTGTTTATAAATTACCGTCAACCTGTGTGGCGTGATTGGTTTTTTATCCAAACCGAGATGAATTATTATAATGACAAATCCGAAAACAAAGACCACCACCTTGCCACCTTTTTAAGGCTGGAAGCGGTCTTTTAGAAGTTTTACGGATTTTATTTTTCACCGTTGCTTCACAGCTTTTTAGGAGACAGACCATGTCAAAAAAACTTGGGTTTTTCGCCCCCGTCCTGCTTTTATCCACCACAGTCCTTGGTCTAAGTGCTTGTCACACTGCCCAAACCACCCCAAAAGCCACCACCGCTCCCACGCCGACCACAGGCTTTCGCTTTAGCGAGGCGGAAAATTTCGACATCGCCAACGAAAACAAGCTGGCTTGGCGTATTTTTTATAAAGAACCCTCAAAGGGCGAACACGCTGCGTGGTTTGACGCAGTGAAACGTGGTGACCTAGCCACCGTCAAATACATGGTAGAAAATGGGCAAGACCTAGAAGCAAAAGACACAGGCAGTCTAGAGCAGACCGCACTGGGCTGGGCGGCGTTCATCGGCTATGAAGACATGGTGGATTATCTTATCGACCAAGGTGCAAACCTATACGCCACCGACACAGGCGACGTCTACAACACCCTAAAATCTGCCGTCCTTGGCAAAAATACCGCCATCGTCAAAAAAATCCACGCACGCCTAAATGCGGACAAGCCTGTCGATTTAAACGACCAAAGCGTAGAAAGCGATGGCGAAACACTGGTCATGGTCGCCGCCAGCAACAACCGCCTAGAGACGGTGAAATACCTAGCCGCTCAAGGTGCAAATCTAAATCTTGTCGCCACCACCGACAACCCAAAACTAGGCTCCTATAACCAGTCTGCCTACTCTTATGCCTGCACCCGTGGACACACACAAATGCAAGCACTATTAAAAAGCCTCGGGGCGATTAACCACCGCACTGGCAAAGCCAGCTGTGAATAATCCTTAAAAAAGAAAACCCTGCCATCACGCAGGGTTTTCTCTTACCAAATGCCGAGCATCTTTACGATGATACTGTAATGGTCCTCGAAAAAATCGTCGCCCGCCAGCTCACCCACAGGCAGCCAAAACGCCTCAGACGCATCATCACCCCCTGCCACTTCAGGCAAGCCCTCACCCGTCAATTCATATAAAAATACCGTGGTGACAGTACGCCCCCGCAAAGAACGGCTCGGTGCATCAAAAACCTCCACCGCCGCAGGTGTCTGCCCTGCCACATCAAGCCCACTCTCTTCTTTTAATTCACGCACCACGGCAGCGGCGGTCGTTTCTTTGGTATCAACAAAACCCCCCGCCAACGCCAAAAGCCCTCGCCCATACTCGCCGCCTCTTCTGACGACAAGTATATGCCCCGCCTGCACCACCAAAGCGTCCACCGTAAAAAAAGTTGGCGGATAAGGCAAGGCAGAAAAGCTTGCCTGATAACGTTCAATGAATGCTTGCTCGGCTTTTAAGTGCTGATACGCCTCGGTCTGTAAAAAGGCGGTTAAAAAATCCACGCTCGATGACGGCAGCTTATCTGCCATGATTATCCCATCATTAAAAAACGCCTGACGAATGGGCGTGGCAGACAGCCCCTCATGGCTTGGCACGGCACAAAATTCCCAAGTTGGGAACAGCTTTAGATAATACGAACTGTCATCTTTGTCATGCCCGATAATCCCGATACGCTCGCCTTTTTTTGTGACGCTCGCCACTTGTTTTTGGGCGTGCTGTAGCCACAGATGGTCATTATATAACGTATCAAGTAAAGGCAGGCAGGTCAGCGTTTTTCCTGCCTCAAGCGTGACAGCGTTTTTTATATACGCCTCTCGCTCAAAAAAACTAAATGGATTTTTTAAAGAACGCGGGCAATTCGCCGAGCCGATGAGTAAAATGACATGGTCGGTGCGAGAAAATGCCTCATTCACCACGAACAAATGCCCAACATGAAAGGGCTGAAACCGCCCAATAAACACCAAATGGTCGAATTCTTTCATAAATTATCCTAATGGGTGGAATTTTAATAACAAATTGGTCTTGAATTTTCGGCTTATGATAACATATAAAGACACACATTTTATACACATCAAAGAGCTTATCATGACCGAAGCAACCACCGACATCACCCCGAACATCAACATCACCCCCTCCGCCCAAGACTACCTAAAAGACCTGCTCGCCAAACAGGAAGTGGAGGGCATTGGGGTGCGGATTTTCGTGGAACACGCAGGCACGCCCCGTGCTGAATGCTGTATGTCTTATAACCAGCCTGACGAAACCGACCCCACCGACTACGTCATCACCTACCCTGCGTTCAATGCTTACCTAGAAAAGGCGAGCTTGCCTTATTTGGTAGATGCGGTGATTGATTATAACAAAGACCGCTTCGGTGGACAGCTGACCTTCCGCGCACCGAACGCAAAAGTCCCGCAAGTGGGCGAGGACGCCAGCATCGAAGAACGCATTAACTATATCTTGCAGTCTGAGATTAACCCAAGCCTAGCCAGTCATGGTGGCATGGTGGAGCTTTTGGATTTGGTAGACGATGAAGCAGGGCTAACCGCCGTCTTAAAATTCGGTGGCGGCTGCCAAGGCTGTAGTGCGGTGGACATCACCTTGCGTCAGGGTGTGGAAGTTCAGCTAAAACAAGCCATTCCTGAGCTTATGCACGTGGTTGATGAAACCGACCACACCCAAAAAGCGAATGCCTATTACCAATAAACCGTCCGTTTTTAAGCTTAAAAAAATAAAACCCAGCCGAACACTGGGTTTTATTTTTATGGTTTTTTAGCCAAGCACGGCTTTTTTAATCTCGGCATAGGTGTCTTTTGGCAGTCTTGCCCCCATTTGGGCAACCACCGCTGCCGCCACCGCTGCC
>JAUNEE010000010.1:0-6113 GCA_030525705.1 Moraxella sp. | reverse complement strand
GCTAGCCTGCCCGAATCCTCTGGGCTGTAGCTTTGGGTGAGTGCGTATAAAAATGCCCCTGCGTAGTTGTCTCCCGCCCCGTTGGTGTCAAGGACGCTCGCTGGCACGCTTGGCACTTCAAAGAACGTCACTTCCTCGCCTTGTTTTTTTGCGATGAGCGTTGGCTCAGCCCCGTTCGTCACCACCACCATCTCTGCATGGTCGGTCAGTGCTTTGACGCAGGCTTTATGCTGTTTTTTCTCAGTGAAAAGCTGTGCTTCTTCTAAATTACAGAAAATCAAAGAGACGCCATTACCCAGCATAGCAAGCAACCCCTCTTTGGCAAAACGCACCACCGCAGGGTCGGCAAAGGAAACAGCGATTTTCACGCCATGCACGCCCGCTTGCTGACGTAGCTTAGTGATGGCAGGGGCGATGGACGGACTCATGGCAAGATAACCCTCCAGATACAGCCAGTCCGCCCCGATGAGCGTCTCAAAATCCACATTCTCATCACAAATCTGTGCAGACGTCCCTAAAAACGTCTGCATGGTACGCTCGCCCTCTGGTGTCACTAGCACCTGACAGCTGCCCGTCACCCCGTCCGCCATGGCAAAGGCGTCATTGGTTGTGACACCATGGGTGTTTAAATCTTCAAGATAAAATCTGCCGAGCGTATCATTCGCCACACGGCAATGATAATACGCCTTACCGCCCAAGCTGGCAAATGCTGTGACGCTGTTGGCTGCACTGCCGCCGCTGGCGTGCTTTTTGGCATTGACGCCTGCCTCCGCTAAAGACGCTGTCAACGCTTTAGCAGACGCTTCATCTGCAAGCGTCATTGAGCCTTTGGCAAGCCCTGTTTTTTCTAAAACCGCCTCATCAAGCAAAAACTCGGTGTCTACCAAGGCGTTGCCAATTCCCACAACATGATACATAACGCACCTTTTCTTTTATTTAATACTTACCGAAAAAAGGTTAAATGCCGAAACATTCAACCTTTTTTAAAAAAATCACACTTACAACGCCAGTGGCACAACCAACAAATCTGCATCAATGTCTGGCAAAATACTGTCTACCGTTGCCGCCGTCAGCCATGCCGATAGCCCCGTGCGTTTATGCCGCCCAATAATCACCAAATCCGTGGGGTGCATCTGACAATAATCCACGATGCCTCTTTTACCTGAAATGGCGGTTTTAATTTTTACGTCATGCACCTCTAGGTCATTTCGCATTAAAATCCGTGCAAGGCGTGTCCGTGCTTCCTCAAGCCGTTCATTGTCAATCTTATCATGCAATGCCGAAGCAGGAATCAACTCATAACCAAAGCCAATCATCGTCTCCTCGACAATGTGCAGTACCGTCAGCTGACTGGCGGGGTTTTTATCCAATATCCATTTGGCACGCTGAGCCACAAGGTCTGTGTCATCTGCCAAGTCGGTAACAAGTAAAATGTGCTGATACATAACTTACAACCTCTAACAATCTTGCGATGATTTGGTAAGATTATGCGTTAAGTATAACCACAGTTTTTAAAAAGTGCTAGCTTTTTTTTGGGATTTTGTCGGTTTTTTAGTACCGCCCACCGATGTTTTTAGGACAAACGTTACTCCCGTGTCGCTTTTACACCCAAATAAAAAAAGCACCGCCCATTTTTAAAAAAACACCCGCCCCTACCCCTTGAAAAAACCAACCGCACCCCAAAATAAAGCCCTTTATAACTATTTTAATGGAACATCACCGTGACTCACCCAGCGTTTACTTTACTTAAGAGCCAGCCTTTAAACGGGCTAAACATCACCGTTCACACCTATCGCCACGAGGCGACAGGGCTTGTGCATTATCATCTAGAAACGGACAATGCCGAAAACGCCTTGATGATTGGTTTTGCCACACAGCCGATGACCTCTCGGGGGGAGGCACACATTCTAGAACACGTTGTGCTGTGCGGTTCTGAAAAATACCCCGTGCGTGACCCATTTTTTAGTATGATTAAACGGTCTTTGCAGACCTTTATGAATGCCATGACTGCCAGCGACTGGACGGTGTACCCCTTTGCCACGCAGAATAAAAAAGACTTTTTTAACTTAATGGATGTCTATCTGGACGCTGTGTTATTCCCGAACATTCACCCCTTAGATTTCGCTCAAGAAGGCATTCGGGTCGCCTTAAATGATAAGGACAAGGCGGAATACCACGGCATCGTCTTTAATGAAATGAAAGGGGCGATGAGCGGTGAGATTGACCAGCTGTATTATGCCTTAGTGCCGCATCTATTTGACACCACCACGTATCATTATAATTCTGGCGGTGACCCTGCGTGCATTCCTGAATTGACGCATCAAGACTTGGTGGACTTTCACAAAAAATACTACCACCCCTCGAATGCTGTCGTCATGAGCTTCGGGGATATCGGGGCTTTGGCGGTGCAAGAAAAACTGGCGGATTATTTGTCCCGTTTTAATGACCAAGAACGCCCTGCCAAATCCGAGCGTTTCTTTGTCATGCCAGAAATCCGCCACACCGCCCCCATTAAAGTCACCGACACCTACACCAGCGACAAGGACGGCAGCGGCATGACCCATCAAGTGCTGGCGTGGCTATTGCCTGCCATCACCGACCCGAAACTTCGTCTTGCCATGCGTCTTTTGGAGGGTGTACTCATCGAGCATTCTGGCTTGCCTTTACGTGCGTACCTTGAAACCACAGACTTAGGACAAGCCCCAAGCCCGCTTCTAGGGCTGGACGACAGCCATTACGAGATGGTCTTTTATGCAGGACTGCGTGGCAGCGAGGTTGCCCATGCGGACGCTTTCGAGCGTGACGTGTTGGCACTTTTGTCAGAGGTGGCAAGCCGCCCCATCGATGAGGAAGTGATTGAGACCATTTTACACCAAATGGAACTTGACCAAAGACACATCGGCGGCGACAGTATGCCTTATGGCTTGACGCTTATGCTCGAGGGTCTTAGCACCGCCATTCACGGGGGCGACCCTGTGGACGTCTGGCAAGTGGACACCCATTTGGCATGGCTAAAAGAACAGCTAAAAGACCCCATGTGGCTACCAACCCTCATCAAAACACAGCTTGTGGACAATCCCCACCGTGTGCTTTTAACCCTAAGCCCCGACACGAAAAAAGCCGCACGCCTTGCCGAAAATGAAAAAACCGCCCTTGCCGAGCTGACCGCACGCCTAACAGACAGCGACAAACAAAAAATCCGCAGCGATATGGCAGCCCTTGACGCCCGTCAAGCAATGGAGGACGACGTCGAGCTTTTACCGAAAGTTGGACTAGAGGACATTCCCACAGACATTCAGTTTATAGAAGCTGACATTGGCACGCTGGAGATTTATGGTGAGCCACGCCCACTATACCAGTACACTGCTGGCACGAATGGGCTGTACTACTACCAACTGGTTATGCACATGGACGATGATGCACTGGTGAAGCACCCACTCATGCCTTTATATTTAGCACTCTTGTCGGAGCTTGGTACGGATAAATTTGACGCCAGAAGTTTTCAGGCGCACCAAGCCCGTCACGGCTCTGGCGTCACCGCACGCATTAGCCAAAAAAGCCACCCCGATAACGCCAACGCACTAAAAAGCTACTTCGTACTGGCGACCCGTGCCCTAAATAACAAATTAACCGCCATCAATGTGCTAGAAGAAGTCCTAAACGACACCCTGTTCACAGAAACAGAACGCACAAGCGAGCTCTTAAAACAACGCCAAATGAGCTGGCAGTCACGCCTGTCGGGTTCAGGGCACGCCTACGCCATGCAAACCGCCAGTGCGGGCATGAGCCTTAGTGCGTCCTTAGAATACGCCTACTCAGGACTGCCCGCCCTAGCCGCCCTAAAAAACTTCCTAGACCGTGCGGAAAATAACGACACCGCATGGCAGGATTTGGCGGAAAGCCTAGCACACTTGCACGCCCGTATGCTGGCACTGCCAAAGTCGGTGATTTTAGTCTGTGAAGCGGATGTCAAAGAGACGCTCACTACCCACATTGCAGACAGCCTAAAAACCGCTCCCATACCACGCCCACATACCAAGGCGGATTTGCCCGAGTTTTCAGCATTGACAGAGTTGCTTGAGGATTTGACAGTCACGCACGCAGACACCGCATGGCTCATCTCCACGAACGTTTACCACAACGCTGTCGCCTATCCTGCCGTCCCCTCAGGACACCCTGACGCTGCCGCCTTGATGGTGCTTGCCCCTTACTTGCGTAACGGCTATCTGCACAGTACCATTCGTGAAAAAGGCGGTGCGTATGGTGGTGGAGCAAGCTATGACGGCAATGCAGCAGCTTTCCGCTTCTTTAGCTACCGTGACCCGCATTGTGCTGACACTTTCGCCCACTTCACGCAGTCCGTGGACTGGCTGTTAAATGAGACGCATGAGCCACGCCAGCTTGAGGAGGCGATTTTAGGCATCATCGCTGGCATGGACAAGCCCGCCTCTCCTGCAGGTGATGCCGTGAAATCCTGCATGAGCGTACTGCACGGACGGGACAAGGCATGGCAAATGACCCTGCGGGAGCGGATTTTGGCGGTTAGCTTGGACGACCTAAAACGTGTCGCCAAAACTTACCTAAAAGACGGCACTGCCACACGTGCCACCCTCGCCCCCGTGGACAAAAAAGACACCCTAGCACAAGACGGCTTCACCATCAAAGAACTGCCTTAGTCCGTTTTTTCACCCATCACTACCGCACTCAGTCTTTGGGTGCGGTTTTTTATTTTATAGTGATTTGACTTCAAAAACCACCAAAAAGCCATGCCTGCAGGTGAACGGTTTTTTCCGTTAGATTCCCCAAGTTCACTTTGAGCAAAAAATCTACTGTGGTGCATTTTGAGTTTAATTTACTGTAAAAAATGCAACAGCGCTTGGTGTTTTGGCTTTGATTGAATTTATCAAATAAAATCAAAAAAATGTGCAGTTTTTTCCAATAAAAAATCCCTACCCAACGCACAATTTTTTGCTACAATAGAACCAAGCGTTGATACACCCTATCATTGCTTGATGGCATACTGCCATGTTTACCCAAAAACAAAGGAGCCTATCATGTTTCCAGAATACAGAGAGTTAATCACACAACTTAAAACCGACAACGACCTACACTTCATCAAACTGTTTGACGAACACAATGACCTTGATACCGAGATTGAAAAGCTGGAAAACGACCCAGTCGCCTCCAACAGCCGTGGCGAAGAAATCGAGCAAATGAAAAAGAAAAAACTCGCCCTAAAAGACGAACTCTACCAATATCTTTTAAGCAAAGCTTAATCTGACCGCATAAGCCCCTGTTTCAACTGGGGCTTATTTTTTGCCCTCTTGATGATTTTTTCATCAAACTGTCTACAATATTAAAAAATTCCCATAAAAATACTTCATTTTAGCCAAAATCTGTGCTACATTGTATACAAAGCCAAGCGGTTTTCAAATCCGCCAAGCCAAAGGGATTTAAAATGGAACTTACCAAGCAAACTCTATCTGACCAAGCCTACCATCTCCTAAAATCCGCCATCGTGTCAGGCGAGTTGCCCTCTGGCTCCAAAATCACCGAAAACAAGCTTGCCACCCGCTATGGCATTAGTAGAGCTCCTTTGCGTGAAGCCATCAATCGCCTGCACGCCCACCGTCTACTAGAACGCACGCCCCACATCGGCACACGGGTTGTATCCTTATCCATTGCCCAGCTTAGCGAACTCTACCAAATCCGTGCCAACCTAGAAAGTTTGGCGTGCCGTCTGACCGCCACAAACCAGCACCCCACCGTCATTGGCGAGTTAGAACATATTTTACATTTGCACGAAAATGACGAAAATTTTAAATTGGGTAATGGCTATTATCTTCAAGAAACCGATGACGATTTTCATTATTGTATTATTAAAAATAGCGGTAATTCTTTGCTTGCCACAATGCTGTGTGATGAGCTATATCATATTATCCGCCTATACCGAGTACAATTTTCAAAAAGCAAAAACAGAAGTGAACGGGCTTTATTTGAACATCGGCAAATTTTGGACGCAATTAAAAATGGCGATGGCGAATTAGCCGAACTTTTGATGAAACGGCATATTATGTCGTCTTATCAAAATATTATGGATAATTTAAAAAACG
>JAUNEE010000009.1 GCA_030525705.1 Moraxella sp. | reverse complement strand
GGTTTTAGGCTTTTGTTGTCGTGTTCGGCATATACTAAAACAGTCATTTTATTTTTCCTTATATGGCTATCAAACTTAAAATCTGATACTTAATTTGTGTGGGCGAATTGCAATTCGCCCCTACGGGTGGATGGTGATTTTTGTATCATTTTTAAGTTTAATGGATATCAATGTGTGGTGGTAAGTTTGGCATTGTAGAGCTACCTAATTTTGGGTAGATTGCAAGTTGCCCCTACACGCCAATCTTAGCCATTTAATTAAATCACTTTGGCTTCGTTTTTTAGCTTATCAATCAGCTCATCAACGCTTGCCACTTTGATGCCTGCTTTGCGTTCGGCAGGTGGCACAACTTTGATGGTTTGGACATTGGCGGTCATTGACGCACCAAAGTCGGCAGGGGTTTTGGTGTCAAGCGGTTTTTTCTTGGCGGCCATAATGTTGGGCAGCTTGGGATAACGAGGCTCGTTTAGACGAAGGTCGGTGGTGATGACCGCAGGTAAAGACAGAGCCACAGTTTGCAGACCGCCATCAATCTCACGGGTAACTTGGGCGGTACCATTTTCTACCACCACTTCGCTGGCAAAAGTGCCTTGACCCACGCCCATAAGAGCGGCGAGCATTTGCCCTGTTTGGTTGTTGTCGTCATCAATGGCTTGCTTGCCAAGTAGGACGATTTGGGCATTTTCGGATTCTGCCACGCCTTTTAGAATTTTAGCAACTTGCAAAGGATATGCTTTTTCGTCTGTTTGCACCAAAATGCCACGGTCAGCCCCAAGTGCCAAGGCGGAGCGGATTTGTTCTTGTGCCTTATCATCGCCAATACTTACCGCAATCACTTCGCTGGCAATGCCCTTTTCTTTTAGGCGTACCGCTTCTTCCACGGCAATTTCACAAAAAGGGTTTATTGACATTTTAGCGTTGGTCAAATCAACGCCTGTGTTGTCGGCTTTAACACGTACTTTGACATTGTGATCAACGACACGTTTGATGGCAACTAGGATTTTCATAACTACTCCTTTTGGTAAATTTATTGAATTACAATAACGCATTTTGCATGATTTTGCAAATGCGAAACGCCAGTGAGTGCGATGAAAATTGGTCATAAAAGTGACTAATGGGTCATTTTTATACAAAGCCATAAAAATAACCGTGCATAAAAAACAGCCCGAGATGGGCTGTCTTTTATGGGGGAGATTAAACAATCTCAATGGCTTCAGCTTGTGGACCTTTTTTGCCTTCGCCTAGAATGAAGGCAACTTTTTGACCTTCGGCTAGGGTTTTAAAGCCTTCTGCTTGAATGGCACTAAAATGAGCAAATACGTCTTGACCGCCGTTTTCTTGGGCGATAAAGCCGAAGCCTTTTGCGTCATTGAACCACTTAACTGTACCAAAAACTTTCTCTGACATAACATTTTCCTATGAGAAACATCTTAAAATGACACGTGCAACTGCATGGGTGTCGCCAATATTCATACGCTCAAGATATGCGGAACATATCAGATAACAAAAGACGCATTCCAATCGAGCATCAGGCGATGAACCATAGGACGAACGTAATATCTGTCTATCTATTTGTGCCAGCCAAAATGGCTTTTTTTATCACCCTTGGGTAAAAAATTCATCAAGGTGCATAAATATTAACGCAGTATAGCACAAAATAACAGGCGTGTCAGACTTATTTTGAAAAATTTATACAGTATCCGATGGGCGGTTTTTGGGTCTTATAAAAGGGTATTTAAAAAGGGTAATTCTAGATGATAGCTTAAAAAAACCGTCATGCATAGACCGAAGAATACCAAGGCAAAGCCATTTCGAAATGACAAATAGCGTCTGTCAAAAACAATGTCTTCAGGACGCTCTGGCATACCGCCGTGGTTTTTTATGGCACGTGCAGTATCGAAAAACCCTAAAAATGTGAATACGCCATAAATCACAGGCACGGTGACGGACAGTCCTTTAAATTCTAAAAAATACAACGCCGCTGCCGAGATTAAAATCCAGATGGAATCAAAAAAGGATAGGGTATGAAATAAGGAGGAATCAGGAATTTTGCCGTTATTTTTACGCAGTAGACGCATTTGTAGCCAGATGGCTATCGCTACTAAGGCACTTAAGAAAATATATAACTGTTCAAACACAGCTAAAGAGGGTAATGAGAGCATTGTCATGACTAATGAAAAAAAGCTGAGTTTAGCATAGATACCATTAAGACGACAAGCGTTGATGTTGGGAACTTGGTATTAAAAATGAAAATAAATTCCTTAAAAGGGCAGCTTGGTGTGATAGATAAAAAAAGACAGCCGATAAAAGCTGTCTTTTTTGCTTAAAGGATTAAGCGATTAGAAACGGTAGGTAGCACCTAGTTTCACGATTGGTAACCACTCAGCCCAATCTTTATCTTCGATGGCACGCTCAGCGTCAGCAACGAATTGTGCTTGGTTGGGTACAGCACCTTCAGTCACAGTTACAGTGGCGTCAGTTTTGCCCATGTAAGCACCGCCAACTTCACCGAATACGCCCCACTTGTTGTTTAGGTTAGGACGGAAACCGAAAGTTAGATAAGGTGCTAGTGTGTTTCTGTGCTCAACGTTAGCTTCTACAGCTGCGTTGCTAACGTCATAGTTAGTGCCACGAATGGTCACATTGCCTTCAGCGTTGCGTTGTAGCTTAGCAGTGATTTCGTTGTCAGGAACGATCACGCCCGCACCAACAGTGAACCAGTTAGCTGCAGGACGCATTTGAACGCCTAGGTATGGGTTGCTGAAGTCAGTTTTTAGGTCGTAACGAGTACCTTCAACTTCGAAGTCACCGTTTGCTAGGTCGGTGATATTACCGCCAGCCCAACCAGCTTGTAGTTCAGTGGTGTCGTTTACAGACCAAGCAACGTTCGCACCGTAGCCTAGTGAACCAACTTCTACGCTAACAGCGGCAGGGTTGGTTAGGGTAGAGAAGATGGTTTTAGTACCGTCAACAACAGCACCAGTGGTGTTGGTTACAACGTTTGCCATAGCGGCTGAAGAAGCTAAAGTTGCCACAACAAGAGCGGTCAATTTAACAGCTTTCATAAAGTTCTCCTAAGTAAAAAATAAATCAGCAAGCTGATTTGCTTGTGTGTTGGGTATATTAAAAACCATTTTTTTGCAAATGTCATGCATAAAAAATACGATTTTTTGTTTTAATATGTAAGCTGTGCAAAGCTTTTGTAAGTTTGCATGGCGAGCCAACACAGGGTATTGCTTATATATCTTAGCATATTTTTGATGCATTGCCTAATAATTTTATGAAAAATCCCCGTTTTTTAATAACTTTTGTGTTCACGATTTTAATAGACAACTTTTTAAAATATTTGTTGTTTATTTTTGATTTAATTGGCGTTTTGCCCAATCAATCATGGGTAAATCGACCATTTTTCCATCAATAGCAAATGCATACTCGCCTGTTTTTATAAAGTGTGCCAATACTTTTTCGGCAAATGACAGCTCTGCATCGCTTGGGCGGTAGTGTTGGTGAATGATGGGGATTTGTTTTGGGTGAATGGCAAGTTGCCCGCCAAAGCCCATCTGGTGAGCGTGCCCACAGGCGATGGCAAGGGCGTCTTCGTCCTGAAAATCACTAAAAATGGTCTCGATGGGGCGGGCAAGTCCATACAGGCTGCTATATAGCACAAGCTCGGTGCGAATGCGGTCAAAGATAAGGTTCGCCCCGTGGCTGCCATGGCTGACGCCTAAGGCATTGCCAAGGTCCAGCAGTCCGAAGGATAAGCCAAATAGCCCGTCCGTTTTTGCGATGTTTTGTAGATTAAAAAAGCCCGCTACACTTTCAATGACTGCCAGCACAGGCACGCCAAGTACGTCTTTTAGAGTGCCAATAACCACAGGGTCACAGATTTTTGGGGCGACAACGCCTGCAAGATGACGGGTCTGCTTTAGGCAGGCGAGGTCTAGGGCGAACGTGTCTGCTTGGTCGTTGTTGATGCGTACCCAGTAGGGCTTGGGGGTGGTTTTGTCGTAGTTTAAAATCTGTGTTCGGGCGGCGGCTTTTTCCGTGACGGCAACGGTATCTTCTAAGTCGATGATAATGGCGTCACAGCCGCTGTTTTGGGCTTTTAAAAAGCGGTCAGGGCGGTCGGCAGGCACAAATAAAAAGCTGCGGTATAAAGAAAGGGTCATAAACGTCCTTGTGTTATGGGTATGTAGATAGCTCAATGAGATTGCCATCGGGGTCGTTTAGGTAGATAGATGAAATTTTTCCAGTCGCACCCGTGCGAGGTACAATGTCTGTCAAAGGACTGACGTGGTGCGTTTTTAGGTGAGTCAGCAATGTCTGAAAATCTGTGTCTATGATAAAACATAAATCCATCGCCCCGATGGTGGGGCTAGCGGCATGGGGGTGGATTTCTTTTTTGTGCTGGTGTAGGTTGATTTTTTGATTGCCGAAAACGAGGGCGTGGCGTGGATTGCCAAAGCCATCATCGCCGAATGTTTCATGATGCATACCTAGCACTTTGGTATAAAATGCAATCATCTGCTCTGGCTTATCTGTGGTTATCACCAGATGGTCAAGGTGTTTTATCATTGCATAGCCTTATTCAATCCAGTCCAAGGGCGTGTCGCCTGCTTTTGCCAAGGTGGCAGGCGTGTCTATGGCATTGATGAGCGGTAGCTGTTTTGGGTGGGTGTCCCCCGTATTTAAAAAGACCTCTATGCGTCCGTCCAGTGTATCCTCGATGGCATAAGCAAAGCCTGCCTGTGTCTCATCTAATAAGCCACTGGCTACAAGCGGCAAAGCACCGAGCGGCTCGCCCATGCTTTCTATTAGGGCTTGGGTGAGGGGGGGTGTGGTTAGACGTAGGGCAACGGCTTTGTCTTTTTGATGCAGGGCTTTGGGTGTGGATTTTTCTGCGGTCAATAAAAAGCGGGCTTGTTCACCATGGGCTTTTAGTAGCCGAAATTGAGCATTGTCCAGCGTGGTATAATGCGAGGCTTGGCTTAGGTCGGCGCATAAGAGGGTGATGTCGTCCAGTTTATCTGCTAAGCCGAGGCGTTTTAAGGCGTCAAGAGCGGATTTATTTGAGGGGGAAAAGCCCAGCTGGTAGCCTGTTTCATCACAAAAAACGATGAGCTGCCCTTGTTTTAGGGCGTCCGTGGCATCTTTTAAAAGGCGGGCTTGGGGGTTGTCTGGGTGAATGTAGTGTGTTTTCATGGTGTGGGCGGCTTTAGGGATTAAGAAAAATTAGGCTGACATAAAAATAAAAAGCCCCATAACAGTCGCTTGGCGTCTTTGGGTAGGGTCAAAGGGGCGTCTAAAAACGCACGGGTCTTGGCATAGACGTCATGGGCGAAGGTACTGTTTTGGTTTTTGTCGCCTGTGAGATTGTCTGCGGAGACGAAGAACTTTCTGCCGATGGCAAGGCTAAATAAGCATTCAATGGCTTGGGGGCGGATTTCGACCTGCTCAAAGGCGGACTGTAGTTCAGCGTCCCGTCCATCAGGGCTGTACCAGTAGCCAAAGTCGGGCAGGGTGCGTCTTTTTTCTCCTGCGATACACCAGTGGCTAATCTCGTGCAGACCGCTTTGGAAATATCCATGAGCGAAGACCAGTTGGGCAGGGCTATCCGTGGTTTTCGGGAAGTATTCAGGTTCGTCGTCGCCACGCACCAGCACCGTGTCTGAGTCAGAAAATGTGCGATTAAATAGGCGGATAAGCCAGTCCACCGCTTCATCACCGTCTTTGTCTGTTAAGGCGTGCCAGTCGTTTTTGGCGTCATTAAGCCAAGCGGTATCTTCCGTCCAAGTGGGCTTTAAGATATGAAAAAGTGCCTGCCATTTTTCAGGCAAAGTGGCACATGCAAGTGTTTGAAAGTCGGGGCTGTCTGCGGTATCATCTGGGTGTATCAAGGTGGTTGGCATGGTAAATCAATCAGCTTAAAAATTTTTGTATTATAGCACGGTTTTGGCGGGTGGATTAAGGGTGGTTGTGAAAAATGCCTAAGTATGGAATAATGACAAATATCAGCAGTCATAGTCTTTATGTGATGGCTAAGTTTGAGTCAGATAAAACCGCCATATGCCTAAAGATAGGTTTTGATAGTTGGTTTTTAAAAGATATAGTCAAAAACAACCAAGCCCTTTCATTATTTAAAAGAGCAAATTATGATAGAAAAATCCCCCGTTCATGAGCAAAGTGCCACGTTCCCGACGCAGATTTTATTTGAAAAATGGGCAGATGTCGGCTTTTTTTGGCAGGGTGAATTGCCTTTGAATGCATTGCCCCGTTTGTCCGAGCATTTAGATACTGCCACCCAAGAAAAAAACTGCCCCGCCTTGTCCGTGCAGGTGCGTTTAGAAAAAAAAGAGGTGGTGTGGTTGTCGTTCGAGCTTGAAGGCACGCTTTGGCTGTCTTGTCATCGTTGTCTGGGCGAGATGGGGCAGGACGTGTCTGGGTGTTATAAGATGGCGGTGATTACGCACGAAAATCAGCTTGTGTATGCTGAGGAGGCGGATTATGCGTGGCTGTCTGAGCTGGGCGATGGGCGTATGTTGCCTGTGCGTGATGTGTTAGAAGATGAGCTGATTTTGGCATTGCCTTTGTCGAATACGCATGATGACTGTGATATGCTTATCGAAGAAGCGGGCGAGTCGATAGAAACGCCAAAAGAGAACCCATTTGCGGCACTGGCGGCATTAAAAGAGAGCTTGGCAGACAATAAATCTTAAAAAGCGATGAAAATTTCCGCTTTCATTGACGATTTTACTTTATTATTAAAAAAAAATTCGGTATAATGCAACGTTTATTGTGCCATGGTTTTTAAGACCGCAGCGGCACACCCGTTTTTATTTTTGCTGTGGCTTGCTTAGCCAAGCTGTTTTTATTGTTGCGTTAAGTTTTGACTTGACGCTGTATCGCACATAGGAGTTCTCATGGCCGTTCAACAAAACCGCAAGAGCCGTTCACGCCGTGATATGCGTCGTTCTCATGACCATATTGCCCTGCCTACTTTGAGCATTGACAAAGAAACTGGTGTTAAGCACCTGCGTCACCACGCAACTGCTGACGGTTTCTACCGTGGTCGTCAGTTGTTCAAGGTCGCTCAAGACAGCTAAGTTTTCTGAAGCTTAAGTGACTTAAGCTAAGGTACTTGCCAAGCCATAAAAGCCAAGCACGCTGTGTTCTTCAAGGTAATTTGAGAGAATGACGGGCTTGGCTTTTTTATTGGCTAAAAATTCCAAATTTCCAAGGAACAATGGGGCGGAAAAAATAGGCTAAAATTGTGTACATATGGACACATATTTTGGTATAATATCGCCACTTTATCCGCTAAAATAAAGGCATTTTATGACACAAACAGCCCCGAAATACGCCATGATATTCCCAGGGCAGGGCTCGCAAGCGGTCGGTATGATGGCAGACTATGCCGATAATGCCACCGTACAGCTGACTTTTGAGGAGGCGAGTGACACGCTGGGTTTTGATGTGTGGGCGTTGCTTGATGATGAGACGCGTCTGCATGAGACAGAATATACACAGCCTGCTTTGGTGACGGCGAGTATTGCTCTTTGGCGAATGCTCCAAAAAGTACTGCCTTATCCGCCCAGCTACTTGGCAGGACATTCTTTGGGTGAGTATTCTGCCTTGTGTGCGTCTGGTGTTTTGGCATTGGACGATGCGGTGCGACTGGTACACCAGCGTGGCAAATTCATGACGGATGCTGTGGCAGGCGTGGACACGCAGATGGCGGCGGTACTGGGTGCAAGCGATGAACAGGTGGCGGATTTGTGCCGTCATGCTACTCAAGTTGCGGGCTTGGTTGACCCTGCTAACTACAACAGTCCTGGGCAGGTGGTTATCGCAGGCACAGAAAAAGGCGTGGCACAGGTGCTAGAAGATGTTCAAAGCTTGGGCAAAAAATCCGTGCCATTAAAAGTCTCCGTGCCGTCTCATTGTGCTTTGATGAAGCCTGCTGCCACAAGACTGGGCGAGCTGTTACTTGCCACAGAATTTCAGAATGCGAAAATCCCCGTTATCCAAAACCTCACCGCAGACATTTGTCATGATGGTGACGCCATTAAAGAAGCGTTAATCCGTCAGCTGAGCGAGCCTGTCCAATGGGCGAAAACCATGGATAAACTATCCGACAAGCACGTGACTTTTTTGGTGGAGTGTGGGTATGGTAATGTGTTATCTAACCTTGCAAAACGTCAAGCCATGCCTTTGCCTGCCTTTGGTACGGACAAACCTTTGAAATTAGAAAAATTACGAGAGCAATTTTCATGAGTAGAAAAATCATTTTAGTCACGGGGGCGAGCCGTGGTATCGGGCGTGCGGTTGCATTGAGATTGGCGAAAGAAGGTCATTTTGTCATCGGCACAGCCACCAGCGAAAAAGGGGCTGAGTCTATTTCTGAGTATCTGGGCGAGTATGATGGCGTAGGGCGTGTGCTTGATGTCACGGATAGCGCACAGATTGATGCGTTATTTGATGAGATTGACAGCGTGTATGGCAGTTTGCAGGTTTTGGTAAATAACGCAGGCGTGACCCAAGATGGGCTTTTAATGCGTATGAGTGATGAGCAGTGGGATAATGTTATTCATACCAATCTAACCTCCGTTTATCGCATGAGTAAGCGTGCGGTGAAAGGCATGATGAAAGCACGTTTCGGGCGGATTATTAACATCAGCTCCGTGGTTGGGCAGATGGGTAATGCAGGGCAGACCAACTACGCTGCCAGCAAGGCAGGGCTGGAGGGCTTTACACGCTCGCTTGCTCGTGAGATTGGTTCTCGTGGGGTGACGGTGAACTGTGTGGCTCCTGGACTCATTGAGACCGATATGACGGACGAGCTTGATGAACGCCTGTTAAATTCCATGCTGGATGCTGTGCCGCTTGGTAGATTGGGTCAGCCTGAAGACATCGCTGCGGCTGTGTCATTTTTGGCAAGCGATGATTCGGGCTATATCACAGGCAGTGTGCTTGCGGTGAATGGCGGTATGTACATGTAAAGCGTTGCCACTTTGTTAAAAATTATAAAAAGTCATTGACAAAGTGGCGATGATTGATTAAAATTTTAGTATGTATGTGAACGTTTGTAAACGATGGGGCATGGTGCGTCATGGTAGAAAACGTAATTAACTTAAGGATATGACAATGAGCGATATCGAAGCCAAAGTAAAAGATGCAGTTGCTGAGCAGTTGGGTCTAAGCACTGATGAAATTAACCTAAATGCGTCTTTCATGGACGATTTGGGTGCGGATTCTCTAGATTTGGTAGAGCTTGTGATGGCATTTGAAAATGAGTTCGGCATTACCATTCCAGATGAAGACTCAGCCAGCCTAACCACTGTGCAGTCAGCCATTGACTATGTGCAAGCTAAACTTGCTTAATTCCAAGCTCGCTTAATAAAAAACTCAGTCTTGTGGCTGAGTTTTTTATTAGACTTCCTGCAAAATTAGGTTTTTTCGTTCGCCCTTAAGCTATGCCCTCGGGTGGCGGAAAACCGTGGTGGTTCGACAAGCTCACTTTGAGCGGTTTTCCTTAACTTTGGGGGGGTTGCAGGAAGTCTATTGCAACAAATTTGCAACACATTCATACTGGCAACACACACAAAAAATCGTTAAGATGGCATTAAGCAGTCATAATGTGATGACTGATGGTTTAAAATTTTAAAATAAGGAGACACTCATGGGTGTTTTTAATTTCGCAAAAAATATCGGCGATAAACTATTTAACCGCAACAAAAAAGACGCAGCTACCCCTGCTGCTGCACCGACCGCAGCCCCAGTTGCTGAGCCTACCCCACAAGAAATCGCCAACTTGCTTTTAAAACGTGTACAAGACCAAAATGTACAGATTGACGGTCTAAAGGTCAGCTATAATGGCGACACCGATACCGTA
Organism: Moraxella sp.; assembly: GCA_030525705.1. Taxonomy (GTDB): domain Bacteria; phylum Pseudomonadota; class Gammaproteobacteria; order Pseudomonadales; family Moraxellaceae; genus Moraxella. The sequence goes on along the minus strand of JAUNEE010000009.1, from coordinate 28,892 downwards.
ACTTTGTCAGGTACTGCAAAAACTCAAGCCGACCGTGAGCGTGCACGTTTGGCTGTGGGCAACGTTGAGCATGTTGAGACCGTGGTAGATGACATCGTGGTGGAAGTGGCTGAGCCTGAGTCTCGTTTTTATACGGTAAAATCTGGCGACACCTTGTCTAAAATCGCCAAAGAAATGTACGGCAATGCCAACGATTATAACAAAATCTTTGAGGCAAACCGCCCAATGCTGTCTCACCCAGACAAAATTTATGTGGGACAGGTTTTGCGTATTCCTGCGTAATCCCCCTTAAAGGAATGAAAAACCAAATCCCAGATGGGGTTTGGTTTTTTTTGATTGGGTCTTCTGAAAAACTTTAAGATAAGGAAAAAGCCGCTCAAAGCAAGCTTATCACCGTCACTGTTTTTTGTTTTTTGAGTTAGCATGGGGTAAGCAGAAGACCCAGTGTCGCAGGCGGTCTGTTTTTTAAATTAGGCTTGGTTTAATGCCCAAATGATATGTTCATCTAGGAGGGTGTTTTCGCCCAGTCGAGCAGTCAGGGCGGTTTTTAGGGCGGGTTTTTTCTCTTTGTCTGCACACGCCAAGGCATTGCCAAGTGCGATGGCAGTATTTCTGAGTAGGTTTAAATGACCTGTGCGTCTTAGGGGCGAGCCTTCGGTTTTTTCTAAAAAGTCACTTTCGCTCCATGACCATACCTCTAAAAGCGTAATGTCATCAAGACCGTGGCGAGGTAGAAAGTCAGGCACAGCGGCAAGTTTGGCGTAGCGATTCCATGGGCAAATCAGCTGGCAGTCATCACAGCCAAATATCCGATTGCCCATGGCTTTTCGGTATGTTTCGTCAATCACGCCCTTATGTTCGATGGTCAGATAAGAAATGCAAGCGGCAGCGTTAATGCTGTAGCGTGGTTTACCGTCTTGGGTATGCTCGGGCGGGACGGGGACGATGGCACGGGTCGGGCAAATGTCGATACAGGCGGTGCAAGAACCGCAGTGGTTTTTTTGGGCGGGTGCGTCATCGGCAAGGTCTAGGCTAATAAATAATTCTCCCAGCACAAAAAACGACCCTGCGTGGCGGTTGATGAGTAGGGTGTGCTTACCCGTCCAGCCAAGCCCCGCCACTTCTGCCAAAGGTCGCTCAAAGATGGGTGCAGAATCCGAAAACGGACGAAACACAAAGGGTGTGTCAGCATTGATGTCAAGGTGCGTCCAGTGTGGGAGCATGGTTTCGATGGCGGTGGCGAGTTTTTTTAATTGCCCTCGCATGGTTTTATGGTAATCTCGCCCCCGAGCATAACGGGCGATGATGGCTTGGTTGGGGTGGTCGTTGTCATCGATATGCCGTGGTCGGGGGGCAACCGACAAATAATCCATGCGGACGCTAATGATGGTTTTTGTGCCTGTGACCAGTTTTTCGGGATTGGCACGCAAGTCATGATGTTCATGCAAAAAGGCAAGCTGCCCCTCATAGCCGCACGCCAGCCAGTTTTTTAGGGCGGCGAGTTGCTCCTTAAAGATGGGGTGAGTAGGCGAGACAAAGCCACAGTCGGCAAAACCAAGCGACAAGGCGGTGTTTTTTATCCAAAGACGTACATCGTCATGGCTGTGGAATGCGTCTGTTAAAGAGGTGTTTGGCATAAGCAAATAAAAACCCAGTCACCCATGTAGGCGACTGGGTTTTCTTTGAAGATTAGGTGCAGTGCTGAGCGATGGTTTGTTGGACGCTGGTACGGCGTGATTGGATTTCTTGGTCGTTCAAGAAGACACGCTCGCCTGTGTTGGTGGTTTCATAGATGCGTCCACCCATATTTAGGTTGCTTAGGTTGCTGCGTAGGCGGTTGCAGCGGTCGGCTTTTTCACGTGCTTGTAGCTCTTCGATTTGCTTTTGCATGTCTGCTGTGCGTTGTTGTTCTGCGGCAACAGCAGGGTCAACAGTGGCAGGTGCCATTTGACCTGCGGTGTTGGTACGACCATCAGAGCGGAATTGAATGGCTTCGTATTGTACGCCGACATTCGGTTGCATTTGGGTGTATTTAACTTCACCGTGTGCACCGATGGTTTTGTAAACAGTATAGGTGTTTGCATTGCTGATGGCGGATAAGCCAAGCGTCATCAATAAAGCGACACTGACTTGCTTCATGCGAGTATTCATACGCTGTCCTCAAAAAAGTCTAATCAACCATGCCAATCGCATGATAAAAAAATGTTCTACCTGTATTCTAGCATTTTTATTTAGGCTTTTGCCATTTTTTTACAAGCTTTCACAAAAAACCCGATTAAAGGCAACTAATGCCGATATAATCAATAAAAATCCGTCAAATTTTTGGTTTTTTATTTTTTTATAATAATAAAAAAAGGTTATAAGAAGCCATGAAATTTTTTTCTTGACTTTTGGGGGTAAAAATAGCAATATAGTCCGATAGTTTAGGTCGGCACACATGGTTATCAGCGTGTGTGTTTGTCAATTAAAGCGGCATGGATTACCTTTCATGCGAGGCGTAATTGACATTGCTAATTACCCATTGGCAAGGCAAAAATGCACTTAATTCGGCTTTGCCGTTTTTCTTTTGCCCATCTTGGGTATCTTAAGCTGCTTTTGTTGCCTGCCAGTCACAGATTGGTCATTGTGTGGACGCACAAACAAGGAACAAAAGTATGTCAGATAATAAACTCTACCGCTACGACCCCACCACCCCAGTCCCCACCCAGCTTTCTGGTGGCGAATTACTCGTCCAAGCCTTGATTGATGAAGGTGTGGAGTATATTTTTGGCTATCCAGGCGGAGCGGTTTTGCACATTTATGACGCTCTTTTTAAACAAGACAAAATTGAACATATCCTAGTTCGCCACGAACAAGCCGCAGGGCATATGGCGGACGCTTATAGCCGTGTTACAGGGCGTACTGGCGTTGTTTTGGCAACATCAGGGCCTGGCGTTACCAACACCGTTACCGCCATCGCCACCGCCTTTATGGATTCTATTCCGATGGTTGTTTTGGCAGGGCAAGTGCCAAGCACTTTGATTGGTGATGATGCCTTTCAAGAGTGTGATATGATTGGCATCTCTCGCCCTGTGGTCAAGCACAGCTTTGTGATAAGAGACCCCAAAGAAATCCCCACTATCATCAAAAAAGCCTTTTTTATCGCAAGTTCTGGCAGACCCGGTCCTGTGGTGATTGACATTCCTAAGGATATGACCAACCCTGCGGACAAATTTGACTACTTTATGCCAGACAGCGTGCATTTGCGGTCGTATCAGCCCAGTCAAAAGGGGCATTTGGGGCAAATCAAAAAAGCGGTAGAAACCCTCTTAAAGGCTCGCCGCCCTGTGCTGTATGCAGGCGGTGGGGCAGTGGCAAGCAATGCCAGCAGTGAAGTAACCGAACTTGCCAAAAAATTAAACCTACCTGTTACCAATACCTTAATGGGGCTTGGGGTCTATGCAGGTTCTGACCCCCAATTTGTGGGAATGCTGGGAATGCACGGCACTTATGAAGCCAATATGACAATGCACCACGCCGATGTGATTTTGGCGGTGGGGGCAAGGTTTGACGACCGTGTTACCAATAATGTCAAAAAGTTTTGCCCTGAGGCGACCATCATTCATATTGACATTGACCCCACCAGTATTTCAAAGACCATCAATGCCCATATTCCGATTGTTGGCGATGTTAAACTTGTCTTAAGTCAAATGTTAGAACAGCTTGACAATCGTAAGTTGGACGAAACCGCCTTGAATAACTGGTGGAATCAAATCAACGAATGGCGAAAACGCCACGGCTTGCGTTATACCTTGACCGACAATGACGGCAACCGCACCATCAAACCGCAAGAAGTGGTAGAAACCTTGTACAAACTCACAGACGGCAAGGCGATTATTACAAGCGATGTTGGGCAACACCAAATGTTTGCTGCTTTGTATTATAAATACGATGAACCACGCCAATGGCTAAACTCTGGCGGACTTGGCACAATGGGGGTGGGCTTGCCTTATGCAATGGCGGCAAAATTGGCTAATCCTTCTCGTACGGTGGTGTGTATCACAGGCGAAGGCTCCATTCAGATGAACATTCAAGAGCTGTCTACTTGCTTGCAGTACAATTTACCTGTAAAAATTTTAATGCTCAACAATGCCCAGCTGGGTATGGTCAAACAATGGCAAGATATGCTCTATGAAGGTCGCCACGCCCAAAGCTATATGCAAAGTTTGCCTGATTTTGTCAAACTTGCCGAAAGTTATGGGCATAAAGGCGTCAAAATTACAAATCCTGACACAATGGAACAAGAGCTAAAAGCCGCCTTGGCGATGGACGGACTTGTGTTTATTGATGTGTTGGTGGACAAACAAGAACACGTTTATCCAATGCAAGTGGCTGGGCAATCAATGCGTGATATGTGGCTGGGTAAAGGGGAGAGAACCTAATGAGCGTACAAAATAGCACACAAAACAAAAAACACCTAATTTCTATTTTAATGGAAAACGAAGCAGGCTCGCTGTCCCGAGTGGTGGGGCTATTTAGTCAAAGGGGCTATAACATTGATACGCTCAATGTGGCGGCAACCGAAGACCCAACCATTTCTCGGCTGACTTTGACGACCATCACCAGTGATGATAAAATTGAGCAAATCACCAAGCAGTTGCATAAACTCATTGAAGTGGTTAAAGTGCAAAACTTAACCGACCCAACCACGGTTAATCAAGGCGGACACATTGAGCGAGAGCTAATGCTGATTAAAGTGCGTGCGGTGGGAGCGGTGCGAGATGAGATTAAGCGCACGGCGGATATTTTTCGGGCGCAGATTGTGGATGTCGCCCCCAACCTTTATACCATTTTGATTACGGGCGATGTTGCCAAATTGGACGGTTTTATTGAAGTCATTGGCAAAGACAAAGTGCTAGAAGTGGTAAGAAGTGGGGTGATTGGCATTGCACGGGGGGAGCGGACGCTAAGTTTGTAATAAATCTATGTCTCATAAAGTAAGCGTCTTATCAAATAATGAAAGTTTTGATATTGAATTGAGTGAATTTTCATTAGAATTTCAAGAATTTTTCTTGAAATATGGCTCGGTGCAATTAACTTTGTTTGATGATAATAAGGTATTGGTTGAGCCAATGCCTATTTATGAAAGTCAAGAATGATTTTAATATGTATGTTTTTTAATCAAATCATATACCATTAAACCCAATTTTAGGGGATAATAATGATAACCCAAACTATCAGCCTAGATTTTAAAGTAACGGGGCAAGATGCATATTGGTTATTGGAATTTTGTCAAAAAAATAATACCGAACCCCAAGTGGTATTTGAAGAGTTTTTGCAAAGTTTTAAAGCCAATAAAGCAGTCAAAACACCCATAAAAAAATCCGATTATGCAGGTGGACTTGCCGAATTTGCCAATCCTGCGTTAATTCCCCTAGAAGACCAAGCGGTAGAAATGGCAATTAAGGCAAAATATGGTATTGATTGACACAAATATTGTGCTTAGGTTTTTATTGCAAGACCACGAAACATTAAGTCAAAAAGCCAAAGAAATTATTGATAATCATAAAGCAGTTTGTCTAAATGCGGTAACTTATGAAGCCATACATGTTTTGCAAAGTATGTACAAAATTGACCGCCCATTAATTGCTGATAAATTGTCAATTTTATTTGAAAAGTGTATTATTGAAAGTGAGAATACTCAAGTTACCATAAAAGCCTTAGCTGTTTTTAAAGAAACTTCATTGGATTTTATGGATTGTTTGCTGATTGCTTATCATATCATTGACAATGATACCATTCATTCTTTTGATAAAAAAGTTAATAATTATCTAAAAAGAATAGATAGTGAAAGTTAATTCAACCCCCGCCCCTATGTTTATTTATGGGCATTATTTTAAGGAAACTTTATGAGTTTAAATGTGTATTATGACAAAGATTGTGATTTGTCATTGATTCAAGGCAAAAAAGTTGCCATCATCGGTTATGGTTCACAAGGACACGCACACGCCTTGAATTTAAAAGATTCTGGCGTTGATGTTACCGTAGGGCTTCGTGAAGGTTCTGCTTCTTGGAAAAAGGCACAGAATGCAGGCTTAAAGGTTGCCGAAACCACCGAAGCGGTCAAAAGTGCCGACCTTGTGATGATTTTGACCCCTGATGAATTTCAACGCCAGCTTTATCGTGATGTGATTGAGCCAAACATCAAACAAGGGGCAACGCTTGCCTTTGCTCACGGTTTTGCCATTCATTACAACCAAGTTGAGCCAAGAGCCGACCTTGATGTGATTATGGTTGCCCCAAAAGCCCCAGGGCATACTGTTCGCTCTGAATTTGTCAAAGGCGGTGGTATTCCTGATTTAATCGCTGTATGGCGTGATGTGTCAGGCAGTGCCAAACAACTTGCTCTGTCATACGCTTGCGGTGTGGGCGGTGGTCGCTCTGGCATTATTGAAACCACCTTTAAAGACGAAACCGAAACTGACCTATTTGGCGAGCAAGCGGTGCTGTGCGGTGGTGCGGTTGAGCTTGTCAAAATGGGCTTTGAAACCTTGGTGGAAGCAGGCTATGCCCCAGAAATGGCGTATTTTGAGTGCTTGCACGAATTAAAATTGATTGTAGATTTGATGTACGAAGGCGGTATTGCTGATATGAACTATTCTATCAGTAACAACGCTGAATTTGGTGAATATGTGACAGGCGTGGAAGTCATCAATGATAAGTCCCGTGAAGCAATGCGTAATGCTCTAAAACGCATTCAATCTGGTGAATATGCCAAAATGTTCATTGCCGAGGGTCAAACCAACTACCCATCAATGACCGCTCGCCGCCGTGCTACCGCTGAGCACGAAATTGAAAAAACTGGGGCAAAACTTAGAGCAATGATGCCTTGGATTGGCGGTAATAAGATTATTGATAAAGAGAAAAATTAAGCGTTATCAATAAGTTAAAAATCCACTCGGTGTGAAACGGGTGGATTTTTTAGTGCAAAAATGTATCGGGAATTAGGTAAAAAACTCTGAGAGTACCTTGCTTGGGCTTTGGAGGTGGTCACGCCATCCCCATCGGTCGTTACATTTGTGAAAAAGTTGCCGAGCAGCAGACATAAATAAAGCCCCGCTGGGGGCTTTTTGTTTAGGGTGTTTATTCAAGCAACCCTAAGATTTTGGCACTTTGATAGAGGCGTTTGGCACGACCGCCCGTCCCGCAAAATATCATCACAGGTTTTGGGCTGTTTTTGACTAAGTTGGCGAAAGCGGTGACGGTGGCGGTGTCTAAGACTGCCTCACCATCGATGGGAAAGTGATGCCAGATAAGCCCAAGCGATTCTGTGCTTTTTTTTAGGGTTTCGGTGCAAGGCTGGCTGTCGCATTCGCCATCACAGCGTAGATTGATGAGGGTCTTATAGCCCATTTGGCTTAGGCTTTGGCATTGCTTGGGGTGGATTTGCTTGTATAGTGTAATCATGGTGCGTCCGTTTTTTGTGTGAGATTTTATTATCTTAGTGCATTTTTTATCTGCTTGCAATGCCTACTTGCATAGGCGGGTGCGGTCTTGACTCAGTGCGGTTACTGCTTGCCTGGTGCTTAAAAATAACGAGCCAGTCAGCTCTGTCATCACCGCTGTACCTGTTAGTTTATCCATGACAGGACCTTTAATTTCGCTAAAATGTAGGCGAATGCCGTGCTTCTTTAGGGTGGTATTTAGGCGGCTTAGCATGGCCTGAGCGGTCAAATCCACGTGGTTGACAGCGGTCATGATAAGCACCAGCTCGGTGATGGGCGGTGTGTGTTTGGCTAAGGTGGTTTCTAGAAGTTTGTCATGCACCAGCGTGGCATTCCCAAAATACAAGCTTTCATCGACCCGAATAAGCAAAATCCCCTCAAAAGTGGTGGTTTGGTGGCGTTTGATGTTCCTAAAATGTTCGCTGTCGCCCACTTGCCCGACCACAGCGATATGCACTTGGTGGGAGCGATAAATCAAAAACGCAAAAGACGCAAACAGCCCCATCACAAGCCCGATGTTTAGCCCAAACAAACACACCCCAAAAAAACTTGCCAAAAACGCCATCATGTCCGCTTTGTCATGGCGGTAGGCGGTTTTTAGGGTGTCAATGTCAATCATACTAAACACGGAGCTAATGATAATGGCGGATAGAACCGCATAGGGCAGTCCTGTCAAAAGGTCTTTTGCGGTCAGTAAAATCACCAAAATCACCCCTGCACAGATGACGCTGGCGAGCGGGGTTTTCGCCCCCAGTGCGACATTTAGCCCCGTTCTGGACAATCCGCCCGCCACGCTAAAACCGCCCGTTAGACTGCTTGCGACATTGGCAAGTCCTAAACCAAGCAGTTCACGGCTTGGGGCGTAGGGGCTGTTTTCGGCTTTGGCGAGTTTGTCGCTGATGGCGGCGGTGGAGACGAATGCCACCAAGGCGATGAGCAGGGCGTCTGGTAGCAGCTGCCATAAAAGTTCAAGCTTTGGGGGCTGCCATCGTGATGGCAGGCTGGTTTCCAAGGCTGCGACCGTTGGCGTGTCTAGTTGGAGTTGGGCGGTGATAAAGGTGGCAAGTCCTAGCCAAACCAGCACAAAAATGCGTGATGTTAATAGCCGATGTTCCGCCCTTAAAAAGCCCCACAGCCACGACAAACGGTAGCGGTTCATGAGTAGAACCATCAAAGAGATAAGTCCGAGTGTGGCGGTCGCGGGATTGAAAAAGTCGCCCTCGTGGTGAAAAAATCCTGTCGCCATTTGGCTTAGGTCACTGCCTGACAGTGGCAGACCCAAAAGCCCTTTTAACTGGCTAAAAAGAATCAGCACGGCTGCCGCGCTGATAAAGCCTGCACTGACGCCTTGGCTGATAAACTGGGTAATCCAGCCAAGCCGCAGCAGACTTGCCAGCCATAAAATGCCCCCAACCAAAAGGGCAAGGGCAGCGGCACTGCTGACATAGCTTTCGGGGCTGGTGGTGCTAAGGCTTGCGGCGGTCATGATGGCGGTGATGGCGACAGGTCCGACCGCTTGGGTGTTGCTTGCACCGATGTAGGCATAAACCAATGTTGGCACAATGGAAGCGTACAGCCCGACCACGGGCGGCAGTCCTGCCAAAACCGCATAACCAAGACTTTGGGGAATAACCAAAACCCCCATCAAAAGTCCTGCCGTGATGTCGCTTTTGGCGTGGGTTTTATCACCAAACAACCAAGGCGGTAAGCATTTTTTGATGGGGGGCATATTATTTGCCGTAGATTTTCATTGCGCCAGCGAACGAGCAGCCTTTTTGGCGGGCGGCAACGACCATGGCGTCATGCTCGCCATAAAGCCGAGCCAGCGTTTGCTTTTTTTGACTGCTGGCACCGCTTGCTCGCCCAACGCCTAGGCTGATGGTGGGGTAGATGCCGCCACGACCGCCTGCCAGCCCGATACCAACGCCTGTGCTAGACAGGGGCGAGCCTTGCTTTTCAGTGCTGTCAGCAAGACGGCTAACACGGTTGATTTCTTGGGAAAGTCCATCACAGCTGTAGGCGTTGTAGGTGTTTGGGTTGATGTACTGGGGGGCGATACCGCCTGTGGTAGTACAGCCTGACAATACAGCAGCACTAAGGGCGGTGATAAGTAGATAACGCATGAGCATTCCTTAAAAAGTCGGGCAAAATTACCCAAAAAAAGCCAGCAAAAATCACGCCAAGAAGCGTTTTTTTTGGTATTTTAAAGCATTTAATGAAGGCTTGCCAATGTTTTTCATGCAATGCGGGGCTTGCTTTGGCATAAAGCTTGCTTGGGGGTGATGAAAGTTTGGCTTGTTTTATTTGATGTGGTGTGATTTGGTGTTGATTGGTAGGGGTGGATAAAGCAGGCGGGTTTTTCTTTTTTATGCAGTAAATTAAACTTAAAATGCACCACAGTAGGTTTTTGCTCAAAGTGAGCTTGGAAAACCGTTCACCCGAAGGCATAGCTTAAGAGCGAACAGAAAACCTAGTTTTGCAAGAAGTCTATTCTATTTGGATTTGGCAAAAGAAGCTTACGGAGATGGGTCGATTTTTGGGTGGCGACTTTTTACCGTCCATCGTCATCGCTTTTTTCATTGCTTTTAGGAAAGTAGGTAAAAATGGACAAGCAGGCAGTGCTACCAATTTGACTTTTGCAAGGCTGTTTGGGGTGGGGTAAGTAAAGGTGGGGGTTGGTGGGCTTGCTCTCTAAGATAAGCAGTTTGTTTGTCACGGAGTTTTTGTGAAAACAAGCCATAAAAGAACGCAAAAGGCGCCAGCAGTGCAAACACACCCATGCCAATCAAACTGAGTGCAGAAAGTAAAACGAGCATTATCAATCCTTTTTTCATCGCCTTATTTTGAGTGGTTTACCCTATGGCGACCAACTGGGGTATTTTTTTATGGGGGATTTGTCAAGAAAAAATGGTTTTACGCCCAGTGATAGACAATCAAAAAAAGCGATTTAGTCAAAATGGGTGAAATTTTTCGTGGTCGGCATGATTTTTTATGATGAATTTGATAACAAAGCCCCATAGAGTGGGGCTTTTATTTAACGGCGTCCTTGGCAATTTGGGCTGTCGGGGGCGTCCTTGGTGGCTTGCCATTCTTCGGGGGTATAAGTATGCAACGCCAACGCATGAATGCTTCCGCCACCTGAGGTTAATAAAGGGGCGGCGAGTGCGTAGACGCTTTGGTGGCGTGCCACGGGGCGTTTTCCAAGGAAGGCGGCGCTCACAATCACCGCCTTAAAGTGGCTTTCTTTGCCCTCGAAGAAGCCTGCATGCTGGTGGCTTTCATTGACAAGCTCAAGATGCGTGGGTGACAGCGAAGCTAAGCAGTCGGCTAGGGCGGTTTGGGTTTTCATGGGCTTTCCTTATCGCTTGGCGGCTTCATACAGCGGCATGACGCTTGGGATTAACGTCTGCAAGCTGTTGATACGGCTTTGGCTGTTGGGGTGGGTGGATAGCCACTGGGGTGCGTCCCCGCCTGAGGCTTGTTGCATTTTTTGCCATAGGGTGATGGCGGCATTGGGGTTGTAGCCTGCACGTGCCATCAGCTCAAGTCCCAAGCGGTCAGCCTCGGCTTCTTGGGTGCGGCTGTGTGGCAGATTCATGCCAAGCTCGCCCAAAAGCCCCGCCGCTTGCACTTGCCCATTAGACAGCCCTAGAATCCCCGCTGCCAGCCCAAGCCCACTTTGGGCGGCGACTTGACGTGAGATTTTTTCTCTAGAATGTTCACGCAGGGCGTGTGCCATTTCATGCCCCATGATGGCGGCAATTTCGTCATCGGTCAGTCTTAGGCGGTCGATGATGCCTGTATAAAAGATGATTTTGCCACTGGGCAAAACAAAAGCGTTAATCTCGCTTGAGCTGATGGTATGAACCTGCCAGTTCCAGCTTGGTGCGTCCGTGCGGTAGACTTGGCTGTGTGGAATAAGACGGCTGGCAATGCGTTTTAGGCGCGCCAACTGAGAGGCATTCATATCCAGTTTGCCTGCAGCACGGGCTTGACTGATGAGTTTTTGGTAGGAGGCGTTCGACATTTGCTCGATTTCTTGGCTAGATACCAATAAAAGCTGTTTACGCTCGCCGCCAATCACACCGCTGCTGGTTGTGCTAGAGCAGCCCGCCATCGGCAGAGCAAGGCTTAGGCTGAGTAAGGCGGTAGTCAGTAGAGATGTTTTCATAAGGCTTTCCTTTGTGGTATTTTGTGGAAGGGCTTTTTTGATTATAAGACAGCGTATCGCTTTTTAAAAGCGTTCACTGTTCTTTTTGACAAAAATTAACAAAGCGTGAGTATTGTTATACTTTTTACAAGTAAATCGTTGCTTTTATAAAAACACGCATGGACAAAAGATGACAAATGGTGGGCGAAATGATAGACTATGATAAATGTAACAAAATATAAAAGGGCTTATATGCAAGCTGTTTATCAAAGAACCCTAAAAGAACCCATCACCGCCAGAGGCATCGGTCTACATAGCGGAAAAGATGTGGTGCTAAGCCTAAAACCTGCACCTGCGGATTCTGGTATTGTCTTTGTGAGAAGTGATTTGGGCGGTGCAACCGTACCGATGGACGCTTTTTTAGTACAAGACACAGTGATGTCCTCAAATCTGGTAAAAGGCGAGGCGAGAGTCGGCACGGTTGAGCATTTATTGTCGGCGGTGGCGGCGATGGGCATTGATAATCTTGTCATCGAGGTGTCCGCTCCAGAAATGCCCATCATGGACGGCAGTGCAGCACCGTTTTTATATTTGATGCTTGAGGCGGGGCTATGTGAGCAGACCTCACTCAAGCAGTTTTTAAAATTAAAAAAAGACGTCATCGTCCGTGAGGGTGATAAATGGGCGAAACTCTCTCCTTATGAGGGTGGTTTTGCCATGGATTTTGAGATTGATTTTGGTCATGCTGCCATTAAGGCTACACCCCAAAGGTTTGATTTTTTATTTTCTAGTAGTGGTTTTGCCAGTGAGGTGGCACGGGCAAGAACGTTCGGCTTCTTAAAAGACCTAGAAATGTTAAAAAAGAACAATCTTGCCTTGGGTGGCAGTCTGGACAATGCCATCGTGCTTGATGATGAAAAAGTCATTAACGAGGGCGGACTGCACTTCCCAGATGAGTTCGTGCGTCATAAAACGCTGGACGCTGTAGGGGATTTATATGTCATCGGCTACCCACTGCTTGGGCGTTTTGAGGCTTATAAATCGGGGCATGCACTGAACAATCAGCTCATTCGTGCCATTTTAAGTGATAAAAGTTCTTATGAAATTGTAACATTTTATGACAAAGATGCCTGCCCGATTGACTATTATCCCGCCACTTTTTGTGAAAAAATGGATAAAAATCACCCAAATGACACGCCTGTCGGGTTATATGCGTGAAACATTAAAGTAAGATTTAGGCAGTTTGTAAAAAACTGCCTTTTTTGTTTAAAAAATATACAGACGCAAGGGGCTTGGGTGGATTTAGCAGTTAAGCTTATGCGATATATTTTAAGTAAGTGTTGTTTTTTTTAAAAAATTATAATAATTTCAATAACTTAAAATAATATCATTTGGGGCAGATGCAGAGACTTCCTTGCGGATTTTTAGATTTATTCATAAAAAACCCTAATAAATAACCAAAAAGCTCACAAAACACAGGTCTGTCTTTACATAATTTTACAAAAGGCAGTAACATAAGTGAAAATCGGGCGGTGAATTGTTGCTGAGAAAATGAACACTTGTCTTGGGTGATGTCGCTGATTTTTAGTGTACAATGGTATAAAATTTAGGGGTGACAAGCCATTTTTGCTGTGGTATATTTGCCACCCATAAACAAGACGCGATTTTAACAAACTTTTTAGTATCGCTTTTTTAGGCGGTCAGATGAGCCAAATGTAGCTTCTGAACGGTGGTAAATGTCGAGTGGTTTTGGAGTGTGCTGAGTATCAGCGGCGACAAATACCGTAGATGATTGACCAAGGTTGTGCTGGAGCAGCTGATAATCAGCTCACCATTAAAAAAACGCACCACCTGACAGCCAGACAAGCTTTGTTCATCTACCACCCCTGTCAGTGCCTGACAAAATGCTTGCGTAAGCATGGCTTGCTGTTTTTGGTAAGTAATGAAAGCTTCGGGTAGGGCATTGACTGCTTGTAGCCGTTCTGTGAAAGATGCAAGATGGTTACTTTTTTTTGGGTGTGCTGACATGATGTGTCCTAAAAAATTTGTTAAAGTCATTTCAAGAATGCAAAACCCATGAAAATACACAAGCATGGGCGATGAGGATTTTATGAAAAAAGCTGCATGGTTATTGTCGATGATTGGTTTGTCCGCTGCTTATTCTAGCACGGTATCTGCTACTGAAGGACGCATTTTTTTGTCGTCAGGCGACCGCCAAGTAAATATGACCTATCAAGCCCCTGTGGTAAGCGAAGATGAGCTTAACGAAGCGATTAACCGCCTAACCGCAGGTGTTCAATCACATTCTCAAAACTACTATGATGATGTGGTTGTCGAGGCGGATACGGATTTTTCCACAAGCAATGCTTACATCCAGCCACAAGGTGAGGCGCCTAAGACCTTAACCGCACAGTCTGCACCACGTTTGGCAGCGGCAGCGGCCAGTCGTGCCGCTCATGGCAGAAGCGTGGGTCGTTGTGCGATGTATGTTCGTCGTGCGTTGCAATCGGCAGGTTATCGTTTCACCCCCCAAGCCTCAGCGTATCAATATGCCAATGGCACGCTTGCCAGTGCAGGCTTTGTAAAACTAAGCAACGACAACTACAAACCGCAAGTGGGCGATGTTGCTGTGTTTAACCGCACCAGCCGTAACCCACACGGACATATTCAAATTTATGATGGCAAGCAATGGGTTTCTGACTTCCGTCAATCAAAGTTCAGCCCATACAGCCAGCACAATGGTTACACCGTATGGCGTGACGCTCGTTACCTAGATGCATCAAGCAATGGCACGTATTTGGCATTGAACGACTAAGCATTTAAGCATTAAAAACCCTCACAATATGATGAGGGTTTTTTACTTTCTGGACTAAGCTTTGGCGAATGGGTTTAGAGGGAGTGTATTGAAAAATCCACCCAAAACGCCTTGTCATGAAAGTCGGGTGGATTGGCGTGGGTGTGGGCATAAAAAATCGGCTCGCCATCGGGGTGTAAAATGACGGTGGGGTTGAGTGTGGTTGGGATAAAACCGCTTGGCAGCCCAATCTGAAAGCAAAACTCAGAGACAAACCACCCGTCCTCTGGCTGATTTAAGCCGATATTTTTCCATTGAAAATCTAGGGCTTTGGTGGCTTTTGGGGGCAGATGGGCAGGATTACGATAGCTCTCAAAGTGATACAAGGCAAATGCACCGTTTGGGCTGGCATTCACCTCGAAATAGGCGTGTTCATCTATGCCAATAAAGCATTCTAGGCAGTCTTTTTCCCACAAAAAATCTGCGTGCTGGCAATTATGGGGGTTAAAAACCGCCCAGTCATAGGGCGATTTTTTATTGATGTGATAGCTTAGGGTGAGATGATTGCCTTGTAGGTCTGCATGAACCGCTACCCTTGGGCAGTCTAACGGAGTGGGTGCGGGTGTTAAAAGTAGTGTCATTAAAAGCCGAACCGTGCCAAGTTGGAAAGCTTGGGGTTGGCGTCTGGATTTTTACGAAATAACAGTGCCATTCTGCCGATGTGATGCATGACTTCACTTTCGGTGGCTTCTGCTAAGGCGGTGGCACAGGCTTTTCTTTCATCGGCTGAACCAGCAGGCAGTTTGATTTTGATGAGTTCGTGGTCGTGCAAGGCACGCAGCGTCTCAGCGATGAGTGTTTCAGACAGTCCGCTTGCCCCAACCGTAACGATGGGTTCAAGTCTGTGACCGATACCACGCAGGGCTTTGACGGTGTCTTTTTGGGTTTTTTTTGCGTTAGCCATGATAATCCTAAGCTTTTTTGGTAAAATTACAGATAATTGCCTATTATAACACAGTACGTGGCTTTTTATAACACGGTGTATGGTTTTGGGCGTAATTGATTTAATGATTATATAAGGCGAATTATGGCAACCCGCATTACCAATAAAAAATTCTCAAAATCCTCAAAGGCGTGGATGAAAGAGCATATTGATGATTTTTATGTCCAAAAAGCCCAAAAGGATGGCTATCGCTCACGGGCGGCGTATAAGCTTTTGGAGATTAACGAAAAAACAGGGCTGATAAAAAAAGGCATGACGGTGGTGGACTTGGGTTCTGCTCCGGGCAGCTGGTCGCAGGTGGCAGGGCAGCTCGTGGGTGATGGTGGTACGCTCATTGCCTCGGATATTTTGCCCATGGACACACTTGAGAATGTGACGTTCATTCAAGGGGATTTTAGAGAGCAAGAAATTTTTGATAAAATCATGGCGGAGGTCGGTGGACGCCCTGTTAATGTGGTACTATCCGACATGGCACCGAACACCTCAGGCATGGCAGCGGTGGATATGCCCCGCATGATGTATCTGTGCGAGCTTGCGGTGGATTTTGCCGATAAGGTACTGGTTGAGGGTGGTGCTTTGATTATGAAAGTGTTCCAAGGCGAAGGGTCGCCAGAGCTTAGAGCAGAAATGCAAAAAAAATTCAAAAAAATCAAAAGCATAAAACCTGCCGCCTCTCGCCCTCGCTCAAAAGAAATGTTCTGGGTGGCGTATAAATAGTTAATGCTTGGTTGTTTTTATAAAAAAGAAACGGCAAGTTCTGCTGGGCGGTTTCTTTTGTGGGTGAGATGCCTTGAAATTGCGTTAAGCTGTCCTTATTGATAAAGACACTTCTTTTGTTTTATAAAAGACAAAAAAATAAAAAAGTACACACTCAGTAGCGTACTTTTGTATTATAATAGTTAGTTGAATACCCGTAAGTGGTGAAATTAAGGACTTAGGTTTGTGAACGATATGGCAAAAAGTACCGTATTATGGTTGGTCATTCTTGGATTGGTGGTGCTGATTTTCGGTAATTTGGACAGACACTCTGCCGATACCGACAGTATGAACTATTCGCAGTTTGTCAGTGCGGTACAAGCAGGCGAAATCAAAGAAATCAACATCAACAATGAAGAAATCACTGGAAAAAAAGTCAATGGCTCAAGCTTTGAGACCATTCGTCCTGCGGTGGTAGATGAAGAGCTGATGCCGATGTTGCGTGAGCATAAAGTCGAGGTTGTGGGGACAGCCCCAGAGCGTCAAGGGCTTGGCACGAAGCTTTTAATTGCGGCGTTCCCGATTTTGCTCATTGTTGGCTTATTTTGGCTCATTATGAGAAATATGGGCGGCGGTGCTGGCGTTGGCGGTGGTCGTGGTGGCCCGATGAGCTTTGGCAAATCAAAAGCGAAAATGCTTTCAGAAGACCAAATCAAAGTCACATTCGCTGATGTGGCAGGTTGTGAAGAATCCAAGCAAGAAGTGGTGGAGATTGTCGATTTCCTAAAAGACCCAGAAAAATTCACCAAGCTTGGGGCGACCATTCCTCGTGGTGTATTGATGGTGGGTCCTCCTGGTACCGGCAAGACCTTGCTGGCCAAAGCCATCGCAGGGGAGGCGAAAGTGCCATTTTTCTCTATTTCTGGTTCTGACTTCGTGGAGATGTTCGTGGGGGTGGGTGCGTCCCGTGTCCGTGATATGTTCGAGCAGGCGAAGAAAAATGCCCCGTGTATCATTTTTATTGATGAGATTGATGCGGTGGGTCGTCATCGTGGTGCAGGCATGGGCGGTGGCAATGACGAACGTGAGCAGACTTTAAACCAGCTTCTAGTAGAGATGGACGGTTTTGAGGGCAATGACGGAATTATCGTCATCGCTGCCACTAACCGTGTCGATGTTCTGGATAAAGCCTTACTTCGCCCAGGGCGTTTCGACCGTCAAGTGTCTGTGGGCTTGCCTGATATTAAAGGGCGTGAACAGATTTTAAATGTGCATTTAAAGAAACTGCCTGCTACCGTGGGTGTGGACGTGAATGCTTTGGCGAGAGGCACGCCTGGATTTAGCGGTGCACAGCTTGCCAACTTGGTGAATGAGGCGGCATTATTTGCGGCACGTCATAATAAGACCAGTGTCGATATGAACGACTTCGAAGAAGCCAAAGACAAGCTGTATATGGGACCTGAACGCCGTTCTATGGTGCTGCGTGAGGAAGAACGTCGTGCGACTGCTTACCATGAGGCAGGTCATGCACTGGTGGCGGAACTTCTGCCAAATACTGACCCTGTCCATAAAGTGACCATTATGCCTCGTGGCTGGGCGCTTGGGGTGACATGGCAGTTGCCTGAACAGGACGCTGTGAGTAGCTATAAAGATAAAATGTTGAGTGATTTATCGATTTTATTCGGCGGGCGTATCGCTGAGGAGATTTTTGTAAATCGTCAGTCTACAGGTGCATCGAATGACTTCGAGCGTGCCACTAAGCTTGCCCGTGCTATGGTCACCAAGTACGGCATGAGCGACAAAATGGGCGTCATGGTTTATGAAGATGATGAGAATGGCGGCTATTTTGGCGGTTCTTCTCGTACCATTTCTGAGGCAACGCAGCAGAAAGTCGATGATGAGGTGCGTCGTATTTTGGATACACAGTATCAAGTGGCGTATAAGCTTATTGATGAAAATCATGACAAAATGCACGCCATGGTAGAGGCTTTGATGAAGTGGGAAACGATTGACCGTGAGCAGTTCTTGCAGATTATGGCAGGGGAAGAGCCACGTGAGCCACGTGATTATCAAGCCGAGGCAAAAGCTGCCCAAAACTCATCGGTTATGCCTTTAGTGCCACCACCGCTACCTGCGATGTGATGTCACTTGGGTGAATTAAAAGTCGCTTTCGGGCGGCTTTTATTTTTTGGGCGGATTGTCACGGGTGTTTTTGGCGTGTTTTGTGGATTTGTAAAAAATACAATCCGTTCACTGATTTTTCTTGCTTTTTTTCTAAGCTTAGGGTACGCTTGTACGATTTTCAAAAACTGCTTTTTTAAGATGAGATTATGACAACGTCTAAAAATTCTTTTTATAAAGATTTCACAAAACAGCAAACCCGCCGTGGCAAAAAAATCCTTGGTATGAGTACGGCACTGGTTGGAGGGTTTCGGGCGGCACATAAAATCGGGGCATTTAAACAGCCACCAAGAGATAAGCTGCCCAGATATATTCAGATTTTTTGTACCAAGCTTGCCAATTCTTTTGGGGTAAAGGTGGTGCAGGTTGAGCCTGTGCCACAGCGTCACGGATTGTGGGTGAGTAACCACGTCTCTTGGCTGGATATTCCTGTGGTGGGTTCTGTCGCCCCTGTGTTTTTTTTATCCAAGGCGGAGATTGGCGAATGGCCGATTTTCGGTAAGCTTGCCAAGGCGGGTGGTACGCTTTTTATTAAGCGTGGTTCGGGCGATGCTGGCACGGTGTCTGAGCAGATTAGTGATTTTTTACGGGGCGGCTCATCTGTGGCTTTTTTTCCTGAAGCAACCACCACCAACGGCAAGCAAATTAAAAAAATCTACGGAAAATTGTTGCAGTCCGCCATGCATACGGGGCTACCCATTTGTCCTGTGGTGCTGGCGTATGTGGGTAAGGACGGCAAGCTCTCCGATGACGCTGCCTACTACGATAACCGCACCATGGCGGACAGTCTAAGACGAGTGATGGACAGCTCTGGCATTACCGCTTATGTACTACCGCTTGAGCCTATCTACCCTGCCGATAAAAGCCAAAAGGACTTGACGGCTGAGCTTCAGACGGCTATGGAAGTGGGCTTGGCGGAGCTACACAGACGGGTTTTAAAGGCTTAAAATGGACTTGCCTAAGACTAAGTGTTCTTTGGTTTGTATTTTTGGGTAAAAAACACTACAGCTTGGCATGAACCGCTTGTCTTGTATTTTAGGTTTTTAAGTGATGTAATAGACTTCCTGCCAAACTAGGTTTTTTCCGTTCGCTCTTAAGCCATACCTTCGGGTGGCAGAAGACGGTGGCGGTTCGACAAGCGCACTTTGAGCGGTTTTCCTTATTTCAGAGTTTCGCAGGAGATTTAATAAAAAACGCTCAAAAAAGAGCGTTTTTTATTTTTTGGATTATCTTAAGGTTAGGGCGGACTGTCCTTTTGGGGTGACTTTGAAGATTTGGACTTTAAAGAGGACGTCTTTGCCCGCCAGCGGGTGATTAAAATCCACAGTGACGGTGTCTTCTGTGACCTCGCTGATGACGCCGACCAGTGAGTTTTGTCCTTTGTCGGCGAATTCCATCATCATGCCAACCACCGGATTTGGTTCGGATAGGGCGAATTGAGCACGGGAGAAGTGCTGGACATTTTCGGCATTCCACTCCCCAAACGCTTCACTGGGCGGCAGATGGGCGGTGCGGGTGTCGCCTGCCTTTAGGTTAAAGAGTACTTGTTCAAAGCCCGCCAAAAAGCTTTCATCGCCGATGGTAAGGCTGACGGGCGTATCTCTATCAAAGGTGCTATCGATGAGTGTGCCATCGGTTAGGCTGACAGAAAAATGCAGGCTGACTTGACTGCCGTTTGTGATGCGGATTTCTTCGCTGGGGAGAATGGTGTCGTTCATGGTGTATGCTTAAAAAAATAAAAGCAAGTGTAGCATAAAGTGGTGGTTTCGTCATGTGTTTTGGGGTTTTTTGGGGTGTTTGGGGCGGTGGCTGAAAAAAGCCTTGAAAAAGCGTGGCGTTGGGGGGATAATGGGCGTTCACTTGAGTTTTTCAAAAGGATGCATCATGCACGCTGAGTTATTAAGCCGCCTAGAAGCTATTTTAAATCCCGCTCAAATCAAAACGGATGCAGACAGCCTAAAGCACTGGGGCTGTGACTGGACACGTCATTATGAGCCTAAGCCCTCTGTCATCGTTTTTCCGAAAAGCACAGAGGAAGTCCAGAAAGTCGTTCAGCTGTGCAATGAGCTTGAGGTTGTCATCACCCCAAGTGGCGGACGTACAGGATTGTCCGCAGGTGCGGTGGCAAAAGAGGGTGAGCTGGTTTTAAGTTTGGACAAAATGAACCAAGTTTTAGAATTCCACCCAAATGACAACATGGTTAAAGTACAAGCAGGCATGATCACTGCCGCCCTGCAAGAATACGCTGAGAGCCGTGGGCTGTATTATCCTGTGGACTTCGCTTCGGCAGGGTCGAGCCAGATTGGGGGGAATATCGGCACGAATGCAGGCGGGATTAAGGTGATTCGTTATGGCATGACCCGCAACTGGGTGCTTGGCTTGACGGTGGTGACGGGCAAGGGTGACATTCTAGAGCTAAACCGTGGCATGATGAAAAATGCCACAGGTTATGATTTGCGTCATTTATTCATCGGGTCTGAGGGGACGCTTGGGGTGGTCACGGAGGCGTATATTAAGCTTGAGCGTCCGCCTGTTAATCTGACGGTGATGGTGCTGGGGGTTGATGAGTTTTCTTCTATCATGCAGATTTTAAAGCTGTTTCGTGACAAGATTAACCTGACGGCTTTCGAGTTTTTTGACAAAACCGCCCTTTCTAAGCTGTTGGCGGCAGGTCATGTGAAAGCCCCTTTTGAAACCCAGACACGGTTTTATGCCTTGCTTGAATTTGAGGCGGTGAGTGAGGAGCTTTTGGATACGGCGTTGGCGTTGTTCGAGACGGCGGTGGAGGCAGGCTATGTGGCGGACGGGGTGATGAGCCAGAACATTAGCCAAGCCCAAGAGCTGTGGAGGCTTAGAGAGACCATCTCAGAGACCATTTCTGTGTTTGTGCCGTATAAGAATGATTTGTCGGTGTTGATTGATTATGTACCTGATTTTATTCAAGAAATTGATGACATTGTGGCAAGTCAGTACCCAGATTTCGATGTGTGCTGGTATGGGCATATCGGTGATGGCAATCTGCACCTAAATATCCTAAAACCTACCGACTGGGATAAAGCGACTTTCTTTGAAAAATGCCAAGACGTGAACGTGCAAGTCTTTGAGATTGTAAAAAAATACGGCGGTTCTATCAGTGCTGAGCATGGCGTGGGCATGACGAAAAAGCCATATTTGACTTATAGTCGCAGTGAGGCGGAGATTGAATACATGAAAGGTTTAAAGGCGGTGTTTGATCCGAAAAGCATCATGAACCGTGGCAAGATTTTTGATATTTAGTGTGTGAAGATAAAACCCCAAGCCGTGATGACTTGGGGTTTTTATGGTTTTATTTGTTTTGAAACCAGGCGTTCGCCTCGGCTTTGGCGTGGCTGATTTCGCTGGAAGATAGGTTTAATGCAAGCTGGCTGATTTTGTCTTTGGCACGGCTACGCACATTGTCGTCTAGCATGGCATCGCGTGCTGACAGGTCGTACCATTTGTAGGCATCAACAAAACGCTCTTGTTTCTCGTCAAGAATCGCTAGAGCATAGCTGGCACGGTTATCACCAAGATGGGCGGCTTTTTCTAGCCAAGCACGGGCTTGTTTGACATCTGCGGTCACGCCCTCGCCACGCAGGTACATGATGCCAAGGTTAAGCTGAGCAGGGGCAACGCCTTGTTTGGCGGCTTGTTCGTACCAGTAGGCGGCATTTCTGGCGTCCACCGCCATACCCTCGCCTTTTTGTAGGCGTTTGGCGTAGAAGAATTGGGCGTGCTGATTGCCAGCGTTAGCGTGCTGCGCCAAGGTGTTGGCAGGCATAATCTCAAAGCGAGACACATCAAGCGGTACGTTAGAGATAAGCTCGGCAGAAGCAAAGGTGCAAAAAGTAGACAGAGCGGCAGCAATCAATAGCTTTTTCATAAAAATTTCCTAAAAATTTGAGCAGGCGATGCCTGAATATCACTAGATTAACACCATTTATCTAAAATCTCAATGAAAAATTCATGAACGGCATTAAGGAATTCCCGAAAATCCTAAATCCTATGGTTTTTTCGTTTTTTTATTTTATAAAAAATAATGAAAAATCAAGGCGTTAAAGCGGTATTTTTCGGCGACTTTTATAACCAATGCACACAGTTACAATAAGGTGATTATGTAACAAAATTTAAAACTGGGTGGTGAAACTCACCTAGCCAGCCAAATTTTGTTGTATAAACGGTCATTTAACCCTTAGCAATCCGATACACCGCCACATCAGCAAGCAAATTCGGGGCTTGTTTAACCGCCTTGTCAAAATGACGATGAACGATTTTTGGCAAAACTTTGGGCAAGGCATTGTCCGACAACGCCCGACTGTCCAAAATTTTAATGCCATTGTCATCGCACAATTTTTCAAAATCCTTAAAAGTACAAAGATGAATGTTGGGCGTGTCATACCATTGGTGCGGTAGGGTTTCGCTCATTGGCATAATGCCTTTAATGCCAAGATAGACACGGTTTTGCCAATAGGCAAAATTAGGAAAAGTAACAATGCCTTCGCCCGCCACACGCAGCATTTCAAGGAGCATATTTTTGGGGTTTTTGACCGCTTGCAAGGCACGCATCATCACCACCGTGTCAAAACTGTTGTCGGCAAACTGACTAAGCCCGTCATTTAAATCCTGCTCAATGACATTCACACCCTTAGCAATGGCAAGGTTGATGCGTTCTTCGTCAATTTCTAGCCCATAGCCTGTCACGCCAAGCGTGCTTTGCAAATACGCCAACAGCTCGCCATCGCCACAGCCCAAATCTAGGACTTTACTGCCGTGCTTTATCCAGGAATGGGCAAGTTGATAATCAATTTTCATTGTGAATTTCTCAAAAATTTAATTCAATTTTTGTTTATATTTTATTTAAAAATACAAATAAAAATGGTAGCCGTAAGGTACGTATCACGCACCGTTTTATCACTTATTTCTTTAAATCGGTGCGTAATACACACCTTACATTTAAACCTTTTTAAATTAACCAATTTTAATGGTTAAAATAAATTAGGTTTGGTTAATTAGGGCGAATTGCAATTCGCCCCTACGGTTAATGGCAAATTTATACCAAATTTACCATTTATTTTTGCCCGAAATTCACTTCCCTAAAAACGGAGCAGTTAAAAAATTACTGACCGCCTTGGTATATCTTGGAATGTCAAATAAAAACGAATCGTGTCCCATTGGTGCGTCAATATTGACATAGCTCACGGGTTTTTGTGTTGCCATTAGGGCATTGACGATTTCTTGTGAGCGCTCTGGGCTAAACCGCCAATCGGTTGTAAACGACACAATCAAAAATTGGCATTGGGTGCGAGATAAGGCGACTTTTAAAGCCTCTTCATCGGACAAACTCTCATCGGCATAATCACGGCTTGGGTCAAAATAATCCAGTGCCTTTGTCATCAAAAGATAAGTATTGGCATCAAAATTTTCGCTAAACCGCTCGCCCTGATAGCGTAAATAACTCTCCACTTGAAATTCGGCATCAAAACCATAAGAGAGTTTGCCTGTTTTTAAATCCCGCCCAAACTTGGTTTTAAAGGCGTTTTCGGTCAAATAAGTGATATGCCCCACCATTCGTGCCAAAATAAGCCCCCGTCTTGGGTAAGTGCCTTTTTCCAAATATTGCCCATTGTGAAAATCGGGGTCGGATAGGATTGATTGGCGGGCAACTTCGTTAAAGGCGATGTTTTGGGCGGACAGCTTGGGCGTGCTGGCGATGACCACACAGCGGGCAAGCCGCTTAGGGTAGTCCACCGCCCAGCGAAGTGCCTGCATTCCGCCCATTGAGCCACCGACAATGGCGTGCCATTTGTCAATGCCTAAGCGGTCGGCAAGCAGGGCTTGGGTTTTGACCCAGTCTTTGATGGTGATGAGTGGAAAGTCCGCCCCATAAGGTTTGCCGTCATTGGCGGGGTTGGGGCTGGTAGGACCTGTTGAGCCGTGGCACGAGCCGATGTTATTAAGACACACCACAAAAAACCGCTCGGTGTCAATCGCCTTGCCCCGTCCGATAAGAGCGTCCCACCAGCCCGCCTTGGTGTCGTCTGTGCTGTGGTAGCCTGCGGCGTGGTGCGAGCCTGATAGGGCGTGGCAAATCAAAATGGCGTTCGTTTTGTCGGCATTTAATTGCCCATAAGTTTCAATCACCAAATCAAAACTTGGCAAGGTTCGCTCGCATTCTAATAACAAAGGCTCATCAAAATGCAAGGTTTGGGGTGTAACAATGCCAACCGATGTGGGGTCAAGGCTTGGGTGTGGGGTGTGGGTGTCCGTCATTGTTGTAAAATTGTTGATTAAAAGGGGTATTTTAACAAAAAGTAGGGCGGTCATAAAGGGGTGGGGCTTGGATTGAATTATTTAATGGGAGAATTTAATTAAGAGCTGCTATCATTTATCGCTCAAGGGGGCTATAATGGGCTTTTTTATGCCAAATGATGAATGATGAATGCCATGTCAAATAACCACAAAAAAACTGCCATTATCCTTGTTAATCTCGGCACGCCTGACGAGCCGACCGCCCCTGCTGTCCGCCGTTATTTGCGTGAATTTTTGTCCGACCAACGAGTCGTAGAGATTCCACCTTTTATTTGGCAGATTATTTTAAATTTGTTTGTCCTGCCCGCTCGCCCCAAGCGTGTCGCCCACGCCTATGAGAGCATTTGGACGGCTGATGGTTCGCCCCTGCTTGCCATTTTAAAAGAGCAAGCTCGGCTTTTGGCGGATAAGCTTGCCAAAAACGGCACGCCTGTCCCCGTCGTCCCTGCCACCACGTACGGCAATCCGAACATTAAGGCAGTGATGAAAGATTTGCACACGCAGGGCTATGAGGATTTTATTGTATTTTCTTTGTATCCTCAGTATTCAGCGACCACTACAGGGGCGGTGTTTGATAAAGTTGCCAAATATTGCATGAATGAGCGAAATATGCCCGCCGTGCAATTTATCAAAGAGTATTATCAAAATCCTTTGTATATTAAGGCGCTCGCGGATAGT
This sequence comes from Moraxella sp., assembly GCA_030525705.1. Taxonomy (GTDB): domain Bacteria; phylum Pseudomonadota; class Gammaproteobacteria; order Pseudomonadales; family Moraxellaceae; genus Moraxella. Next base: position 3,579 of record JAUNEE010000009.1, on the reverse strand, counting down.
GTGCGTGAATTTTGGGCGGAAAATGGGCAAGCGGACAAGCTTTTGATGAGCTTTCACGGTATCCCAAAGCCCTTTGCGGACAAGGGCGACCCCTACCGTGAGCAATGCCACGAAACCGCACAGCTTGTTGCCAAAGAGCTGGGGCTGCCTGAGGATAAGTGGGCGATTAGCTTTCAGTCTCGTTTTGGGGCACAGGAGTGGCTCAAGCCTTATACGGACGAGCTTTTGACCGAGTGGGGCAAGGCAGGGGTGAAATCGGTGCAGATTATGAGTCCTGCCTTTAGTGCCGATTGTCTTGAGACATTAGAAGAGCTGGCGGTGGAAAATAAAGACACGTTTTTAGGGGCGGGCGGGCAAGGTTATGCCTATATTCCTGCTTTAAATACCCGTGATGACCACATCACCACGATGGCGGACGTGGTGGGGCGGTATTTATAATCCATGAAATAAAAAAAGGGCGAATGGACGCCCTTTTTTTCGGGTGTTTTTTAAGTTAGTGTGCCTCGTCCCAGTTTTTACCGATGCCCACTTCCACAACTAAAGGCACGGCGAGCGTCGCCTTAAAGCCAAGGTCTTTTGCGGTATGGGAGAGAACATTTTGCATGGCGGTTTTTATAAGTAGACCAATCTCATCAGCGTGTGCCTCGTCCACTTCTAATACCAGTTCATCATGTACTTGCAAAAGCAGGGCGGCCTTGTCTTTTGGTAGGACGTCATTGACCGCAATCATCGCAAGCTTGATGATGTCCGCCGCCGAGCCTTGTAGGGGGGCGTTGATGGCAGCACGCAAGGCGGCGTCTTTTACCATGCGGTTCGTGCTTTTTGCCTCGGGCATATACAGTTTTCGCCCAAGCAGCGTTTCTACGAACCCTTCTTCTAAAGCTTGGGTTTTCGTGCGTTCCATGTAGTCATAGATGGTTGGGTAACTGCTAAAGTAGCGGTCAATGTAGCGTTTTGCGTCCATACGGTCAATGCCAAGCTGTTTGGCAAGCCCGAACTGGCTCATGCCATATAAAAGCCCGAAGTTCACCGCTTTGGCGGAGCGTCTTTCCATGGGCGTGACTTCCTCGATGGACTTGCCTAAAATTTCGCTGGCGGTTTTTGTGTGAATGTCGATGCCTTGATGAAACGCCTCAATCAAGCTTTTATCACCGCTAAAATGCGCCATCAGTCGAAGTTCAATCTGCGAATAGTCCGCCGCCATCACAACCCGACCTTTCGGGGCGATGAACGCCTCACGGATAAGACGCCCTGTGTCTGTGCGAATGGGAATGTTTTGTAAATTTGGCTCGGTGGAGGAGAGTCGCCCTGTGCTGGTGAGAGCTTGATGATAGCTGGTATGCACTCGTCCATCTTTGTCCGCTGCCTTTGCTAGGGCGTCCGTGTAGGTGCTTTTTAGCTTGGAGAGGCTTCTGTGCTCTAGCACCGCATCTACCAGCGGGTGTTCAAGCTTGCTTAGCACCTCTTCTGAGGTGGCGTATTGCCCTGTTTTGGTTTTTTTACCGCCAGACAGCCCAAGCTTGCCAAATAAAATCTCGCCCAGTTGTTTTGGGCTGGCAAGGTTGAACGCCTCGCCCGCCAGTGTGTGTGCTTGACTTTCTAGGGTGTAAATTTGCCCATCAAAACGAGACGATAACGCTCGTAAAAAGCCACCGTCCACTAAAATCCCCGTCCGTTCCATTTGCATTAAAATGCCTGCGGTGGGGATTTCAAGGCGGCGCAAGAGCGCGTCATTGACGGGATTATCTTTTAGTTTTTCTTGAAAGACTGTAAATAATCGATAAGTAATATCCGCATCTTCACAGGCATAAGCACTGGCGGTTTTTATGTCAATTCTATCAAAAGTCAGCTGTTTGACGCCTTTACCTGCGATGCTCTCAAAGCTTGTAGTGCTGACATTCAGATAATGCTTGGCAAGGTCGTCCATGTTATGACGAGTGGCGGCGGCATTGATGACATAGCTTGCCAGCATGGTGTCCATTTGCCAGTTTTCGTGGGGTGCACCGACCAAGTTGATGCCCTCGTTGGCGAAAATGTGGCTATCGTATTTGAGATTTTGCCCGATTTTTTTAATGGCAGGATTTTCTAAAATGGGCTTGAGTGTGTTTAGCACCAAGGATTTATCCAGCTGCCCGTCAAGTAGCACCCCCAAGTCATCGACATGAGCCAGTGGAATGTAATACGCCTCAAACGGTGTGACACAAAGGCTAATCCCGACTAAGCTTGCCGCTTGCCAAGACAGGCTTGTGGTTTCGGTATCGATGGCGAAATAAGGGGCGGTCTTTAATTTATCCACAAGGGCGAAAAATGTCGCTTCGTCTTGTATGGTGTGATAAGCGGGCGTTTTTTCGTTGTGAGTTTCCACAGGGGTTGTGTGGTTGTCGCTGTGGGTTTTTGGGACGGTGCTGTCGGATTTGACCTGCCGCTGTTTTTCTAAAGCGCCGAGTTCACGGCTAAATTCAAGCTCGTGATACAGCTCAAATAAAGTCCCCTCATCTTTGTTTTGATAGAGTTTTAAATCGTCAAAGACATAAGGCAAATCAAGATTCGTGACGATGGTGGCGAGTGTCTTGTCAAAAGGAATCCGCTCGGCATGGGCGATGAGATTTTTCCCGACCGCTCCGCCGATGGTCTGGCTGTGGGCGAGAATGGCGTCAAGATTTTGGTAATCGGTGAGTAGTTTTGCGGCGGTTTTTGCCCCGACTTTTGGCACACCCATAATGCCGTCTGAGGCATCTCCCATGAGTGTCAGATAGTCGATGATTTGGTCGGGGCGGACGCCGAATTTTTCGATGACGCCTGCACTGTCTGTTTGCACGCCCTTAAAGCCATCTTCTAAGATGACGCAGTCATTGACCAGCTGTGCCATGTCCTTGTCGCCTGTGGAGATGACCACACGGTGTCCGTTTTGGCAGGCTTGATAAGCCAGTGTGCCGATGATGTCGTCCGCCTCGTAGCCGTCTAGCATGATTAGCGGAATACTTAGGGCGGTGATGAGCTTATGAATGTAGGGGATTTGTATCCGCAAATCCTCGTCCATGGGCGGGCGGTTCGCTTTGTAAATCTCGCTCATCTCATGGCGAAAGGTCGGGGCTTTGGTGTCAAAAGCGACCGCCATGTGCGTGGGTTTGTGGGTATTTAGGGTTTTGTTTAGGGCGTTTAGCACGCCTCGAATGGCGTTGGTGGGCAGTCCGTTTTTATTGGAAAGCGGCGGCAAGCCATGAAAGCAGCGAAACAGATAATACGAGCCGTCCACCAGTACAAAGGGGGGTTTGTTTTTGTCGACATGGCTTGTGTCAAGATTGGCAAGGCTTGGCGGTGGGTTGTTTTTTAGATTTTCAAGAATGGCGTGTGTGTTCATAAGGGGTATTTTTTGTTGATTGGGTGGGTTGGATTATAGCATAAGTTTTTGGGTAAAATCGGAACTTTTTGGGCGTCAGTCACCAAGATGCCAAAAAACAAAGACGACCCAAAAGCCGTCTTTGTTTTTATTTAAAAGTGCGATTAAATCTTATCAATAATCCCATTCAAAGTCGCACTTGGACGCATTGCCCCTGCCACTTTGGCTGAATCGGCAAA
>JAUNEE010000064.1 GCA_030525705.1 Moraxella sp. | reverse complement strand
CGCCAAGCCTTCGGCATCTTGACCGTGGCACAGCACGCAGTTTTGCTTAAAGATGGCTTCACCTTGAGTAACCAAAGTAGAATCCAGCGTATCACCATGGATATTGCCAGAAATGCTCATCACATACTCAGCCGCTGCACGCACACCCGCTTCGCCAATCTGACCACGCCATGCTGCCATACCGCCCACACGCCCATTATGGATAGACAGTAGGATATTGTCAGCATTACCGCCATACAACCAATCATTATCCGTCAAATTTGGGTAGCCTTTTGAACCTTTAGCATTCGAACCATGGCATAAGGCACAGTTTTGAAGGAATAGACGGTTACCCATCAGCTGTGCTTCAGGATTGGCAGCCAGTTTATCGACATAAGGGGCAAGTGCCGCCACCTTTTCATCGATTTGCTTTTGTAGCTCAGGGTCTGGCTCAGCCGCTGCTTTGTTTTTTGCTTGCAGGCTGTGCAAATCCGCCAACATCGGCAAGGCATCGCTCGCACCTGCATTACTCAAAACCGATTCGAAGTTTTGAACAAAGACGGCGTTGTTTTGTTGTAGTTGGCTATTTAGCTCGTTAGCAGAAGTCCAAGGCACCTGCTGCCCATCCACTTCCACCGTTGCAATGCCTTTTAGCTGCGCTGGCTGAATTGATGGAAAAAAGACAAAATAGCCCAAACCCCAGAACATGGTCGCAAAGAACACGACCAACCACCATTTTGGTAGGGGTTTATCGTACTCACGGATACCATCGTATGAATGCCCCGTAGTTTCATCTTCTTCCAAAACTGGGCGATACTTCACCACCCAAACTAAGATAACGAAAATGAATAACCAGCAAGCCAGACTAAAAACAGTAATCCAAGAACTCCAAAAAAAGCTCATTGTGTATCCTTAGTGCGTTGTTGTGATAGCTTTTCTAATTGGCTGTCATCTAACGCAAGTTGTGCATCTTCTTCAAAGCGTTTTTTATTTTTAGGCGAATACGCCCACCAAGCAATCGCAAGAAACGCGACAAACGCCCCAACCGTTGCGATACTATGTAAAACGCCCCAATTCATTAGCGTTGCCCCTGCATAGCGATACCTAACTGCTGTAGGTAGGCGACAATCGCATCCATCTCGGTTTTACCTTGAACTTCATCAGGTGCAGCCTCGATTTGCTCTTCTGTATAAGGCAAGCCGAAACGGTCTTTAAAGATTCGCATTTTTTGCTGAACCTTCACACCGTCCACTTCATTTTTGGCAAGCCAAGGATAAGCAGGCATCACCGATTCAGGTACAACCGAACGTGGGTCGATCAAATGGTCGATGTGCCATTGATCAGAGTATCTTTGACCCACACGGGCAAGGTCAGGACCTGTACGCTTAGACCCCCACAAGAATGGGTGGTCCCACGCAGATTCTGCCGCACGGCTGTACGGTCCATAACGCTCCACTTCTGCACGCAAAGGACGAACCATCTGCGTATGACAGACGTGACAGCCTTCACGGATATAAATGTCACGCCCTTCTAGCTCAAGCGCCGTCCAAGGACGCATATTTGGCAAAGGCTTATTCACCCCACCCTCTTCACCTGCTCTGGCATCAAAAATCAATGGATAAATTTCCACCAAGGTCGCAAAGCTGATGGCGATAACCACGAAAGTCACTAAAAGACCCGTGTTTTTCTCAATCACTTCATGAGTAAGTTTTGACATATCGCCCCCTTATGCCTTCGCCGCAACGGCTTCGTCACGACCTGTATTGACTTCTTCTGGCTCAGCAATCACTTCAGGTACGCTTGGCATTTTAATGGTTTTATACACATTATAAGCCATCACAACCATACCACTAACATACAAGCCGCCGCCAATCGCACGCACCACATATGGCCAGTGCGAGAATACAACTGTCTGTACAAAGTCATATTTTAGTGTGCCGTCGAAGTTGGTCGCACGCCACATCATACCTTGACCGATACCTGACACCCACAAAGCGGTGATGTACAGCAATGTGCCTGTGGTGGCAAGCCAAAAATGTGTCGTGATTAAGCCAGTCGAATACATACCTGCTTTATTATAGATACGTGGCAATAGCACATACATAGAGCCGATGGTAATCATACCCACCCAGCCCAATGCACCCGAGTGTACGTGACCAACTGTCCAGTCAGTATTATGACTGATGGCATTCACAGCTTTGATGGACAGCATTGGACCTTCAAAGGTACTCATCGCATAGAATGACAATGCCACAATCAAGAAACGGATAATCGGGTCTGTACGCAGCTTATCCCAGCTGCCAGATAAGGTCATCACACCGTTAATCATACCACCCCAAGAAGGTGCAAATAGGATTAGCGAGAATACCATACCCAAAGACTGCGTCCAGTCAGGCAACGCTGAATAATGCAAATGGTGTCCGCCCGCCCACATATAAGAGGCAATCAACGCCCAAAAGTGAACAATCGACAGACGATAAGAATAAACAGGCTTGCCAATCTGAACAGGTACGAAATAGTACATCATACCAAGGAAGGCTGCTGTCAAGTAGAAGCCGACCGCATTGTGACCATACCACCACTGAATCATAGCATCCGTTGCACCGCCATACAGCGAGTAAGCCTTAAACAGACTCACAGGAATCGCCAAGTTGTTGACAATATGCAATAACGCAATGGTAATGATAAATGCCGCAAAGAACCAGTTCGCCACATAAATGTGCGAGGTTTTACGCTTAATCAATGTCCCAAAGAACACGATGGCATAAGCCACCCACACCACCGTAATGGCAATATCAATCGGCCATTCAAGCTCAGCATACTCCTTAGTAGAAGTATAGCCAAGTGGCAAAGTAATAACCGCTGCCACAAGAATCGCCTGCCAACCCCAAAAGGTAAACCACGCCAAATAAGGTGCGAACAGTCGTGTTTTACACGTACGCTGAACGATGTAATAGGTAGTAGCAAACAGTGCCGACCCACCAAAGGCGAAAATCACCGCATTGGTATGCAAAGGACGCAAACGCCCAAACGACAACCAAGGGGTATCAAAGTTCAAAAACGGCCATGCCAATTGTGACGCAATAAATACGCCCACCGACATACCAACGATGCCCCAAAATACCGTCATCACAGCAAAAAATCGCACAATGGTGATTTCATACTCGTGGTCAGGATTTTTCGGGACTACTGCTGTATTGTGTAGACTCATTGGATAGTTTCCTGTGCAGCCCAAATTTTTGTAGACGGCAAAACACTCACACCCAAACTTGCCGTTCATCAACCAAATTTTGTTCATGATGTGCTTTTTTGGGTTCAAGCACATCACTTTGGAATCATTATTGACTTGATTAAAAATTGAACAATTTCAACTTTTAGCCAAGCTTTCCTATATTGTAACGCAAAGCTTACAAAATAGCATCATTTCTCAGAGCTAAACACGAAAAAATCCCCATTTTTTTTAAGGATAAATCCGACTAAAATACTGTGATTTCTTTGGCAATCCCAAAAATCCATCACAATCACCGCTAAAATGACAAATGATGCTGGCTTATCGACAGATAATCGACATTTGGCGAAGCTTTGTCACACAAAACCCACGAATGTCGCAAAGTTTTGCTTTTTCATTGTTCATTATACAACAGATGACGCACAAATTGTAAGCAGGGACAGCGTTTTTGTAAAAAATAGCCTAATTTTTTTCAGCGATTGACAAAACTTCCTAAAAGAAGCACATAAAAATAGGTGCATTTTTACCAATTTCACTTATAATAAGCGTATTTTTATCACATTTGGAACAGTTATGAAATTTTTAAGCTCAGAATGGTTCGCTGAAGTTGCCCGCCTAAACCAAGAAGCTGGCGAACTTAATCTCTCCCCCGCCCTCGCCACCACCATTTTTAATGCCAAAATTGCTGGCACGCCTGACATCTTGCTACATCTAAAAGAAGGTAAAATTGGGCAAGGACATGATGCTGCCGCAAAAAGCACCGTCATCACCGACAGCGACACCCTACAAATTCTCATCGGTAGTAAAAATGCCGACGCCGCCATTGAAGCTTTCATGACTGGGAAAATCCGTATCGAGGGCGATATGTCTGCCCTGATGGCACTCCAATCCGCCAAGCCCAGTGCTGAACAAAAAGCCCTGTACAAGCAAATCTTAGCAATGACAGAATTCTAAGCCAAGCTTATCATGCAAATTGGTCTTATACCATCTTAGTCTGCAGAGTGAATTATTATTCACTCTGAGGTTTTTTATTTTTAAAACCGCCCGCCTAAAGTCGGCAAATGCCAATCAAATCGGATTGCCAACATTCTGACAATAAAAATCACCACAAGCATCACAAAATCCGCCAGCGTTTTTGCCACACCAAAATGCGTTAAAACAATAAAAGAAAGAGACCCGACAACACTGGCACTGATATAAATTTCTTTTTGTAACACGAGCGGAATCTCATTACAAATCATATCCCGCATAATCCCGCCTGCAATGCTGGTCAGTACCGCCATTAACACACAAATCGGGGCGGCATAGCCCATTTTCACCGCCACGCCAAAGCCAATCACGCTAAATGCCGATAAGCCCACCGCATCAAATAACTTTAAAGGCAAATCCAATTTATGCGAATGGTTAATAAATAATTGCACAAGGAGCGAAGTAATAGTAATGACAATCAAATAAGACAAATCCTGCGTCCAAAACAGGGGGTGTCTGTCCAAAATCACATCTCGCACCGTGCCACCGCCAATCGCCCCGACCATTGACACCAAAATACAGCCAAAAAAGTCAAAATTCTTTTTCATCGCCAAAATCGTGCCAGCCGTGGCACAGGCAATAACCCCAATCATATCAAGGACATAGATGACATCAAACATCATTTACCTCGTGCGTCCGCCCAAATAATCTTATGCAATTGTAATTGCAGGCGTACTGGCAAGCCATCTGCTAAAATCCACTCGGCAAGCTCTACAGCAATATTTGGCACATCGCTCTTTCGCTCATCAATCTCAAACATCGGCGAAAACCACACCACACCGCACTTTTTGTGCAACTCATACGCCCACAACTTCTCTACCGCCCAGTCATAGTCAGCACGGTCGGCAATGACGATTTTAAGCTGGTCGTGGGCGGTCAAATAGTCCAAATTTTCCCACAGATTTTTGCCATCTTCGCCTGAGCTTGGCATTTTTAAATCCATCACCTTGGACACTTCGCTTGGCACATCTTTGACCGACAATGCCCCTGCCGTTTCTAGTGAGACTTCATAGTCGTTTTCTAATAACAATTTCATCAAGGCAAGGCTGTTTGGCTGAGCAAGCGGCTCTCCGCCTGTTACACACACTCGTTTGCACGGATACTTGGCAATGTGGGTCAAAATTTCATCAAGCCCCCACCGCTCACCACCTGTAAATGAATAAGTCGTATCGCAATAAGTGCAACGCAAGGGGCAACCCGTCAGGCGGATAAAAATGGTCGGCAAGCCAGAAGTCAAGGCTTCGCCCTGCAAGGAATAAAAAATTTCGGTGAGCTTTAGCCCTGCGGACGGGTCGGTGGTGGGGATTTGGGTGTTTCTTAATGGGGTTTTTGGGGTGTTTTTTGGCGTAGTGGACATAAGATTGTGATTATTTTGGGAAAACTTGTAATTTTAGCAGATTTTGGGGTGATTAGGTGAATTTATGCCCATTTTAATCATAAATTTTACCAATTTCATTCATGAAAAAAATATCATAAAAATCACAAAATTTTTTTGTAAGATTTTTCCCACAAATGACGACTAAGCAATTAGGGCAAAAATACGCCCCATTTTTTAACTTTTGGAGTTTTTTATGAAAAAATTAGCAAAAACCGCCTTACTTGGCTCACTCATCGCAGGCACGGTTGCCTGTTCACAGCAAGAAGCCAAACAAGAGCAGCCCTTTGAAGCCAAATCAATGGAACAAGGCTACCAAAATGGCGAACAAAAGCCTGCCGACAATGCAGGTAGCACCGAAGTTGCCAGCA
>JAUNEE010000063.1 GCA_030525705.1 Moraxella sp. | reverse complement strand
CATTAAAGCGTTCGGTAACAGTTTTGGCAAGCTCGGCAGGCACACATTCAAGCAGGATAATACTCGCCCCTGCGTTTACCAATATTTCACAGTCTTTTAAGAGCTTTTCGGCTTGTTCATCTGTTTTGCCTTGCACCTTATAACCACCAAAGACATTGACCGATTGGGGCGTTAAGCCCAAATGCACGCAAGTCGGCACGCCATTTTTGGCAAGGGTGCTGACAATCTCGGCAAGCTCGCCACCGCCTTCAATCTTGACCACATTTGCCCCTGCTTGCATTACCGCACGGGCGTTGGCGACTGCGTCTGATAAAGTCGCATAACTCATAAAGGGCAAATCGGTCAAAATCAGAGCGTGGCTGTTTGCCCTTGCGACATTTTGGGTGTGATAGACCATATCGGCAACCGTTACAGGCAAAGTGGAGCTTTGCCCCTGCACCACCATTCCAAGACTGTCGCCCACCAAAATGGTGTCAATGCCTACCTGCCCCATCAGATGGGCAAAAGACGCATCATAGCAGGTCAAACAGCTAAATTTTTCGCCAGACTTTTTATATTTGGCAAGGGTGGATAGGGTAATGGGATTTTTGGGTTTTTCGGATAGGTAGGTCATTTAATTTTGTCCAAATTTAAAGTGCATAAAGCCAAAAATTGGTGCAGTTTGTAGGGGCGAATTGCAATTCACCCCTACGGACTAATGGTAAATTTTTTATCAATTTTTGGGTTTAATGGATATCTTGCAAAGTGCTTTTTATTTTATAAAAAGTTCTTAAAATAATGGGTTAATTTTTTAATAATTCCAGCCCGCCCCAATCACTTGCCACCGCCAGTTCTTTTAATTTTTGCCCATTCACCATTAACTCATTGTCAAGCTCTAACAGCGGAATGACAACAAAATTTCGCAAGGTTAATTCTTTATGTGGCACAATTAAGCGTTCATTACAAATATTTTCATCACCATATAATAAAATATCCACATCAAGACAGCGTTCGCCCCAATGCCTAAATCGCACTCGCCCTGCCGTATTTTCCAAACTTTGACAAAAATCCAATAACTCAATCGGATTTAAGGTGATTTCGGCTTTTAACACGCTGTTTACAAAATCGGGCTGGTCGGTTACGCCATAGGCTTTTGAGGCATAAAAAGACGATACTTGGACATTATCAAAATGAGGGCTATCCCCAAAGGCTTTGATGGCATTTTGTAAATGTTCGGTGGGCGTGCCATGTTCATTAGCGATGTTGCCGCCAAGCCCAATAAAAACCGTGGTACTAAGCATGGTCGTCCGCCTTGGGTTTGGCGTTGGATTTACGCTTACGTTTGGGTTTTTCAGTGATAGACTCAGCCTTATTTGCTGTGCTTTCGGCTTTTTTGGACGGTTTTTTTGCTAAGCTTGGCTTTTTTTGGCGGTCGCTGGAAGTTTTTTCAGCGACCGCTGTTTTTTTATCCGTAAGCTTTTTAGCTTTCGACTTGGTGGGCGTTTCACCGCTTGGCTCTGCCGTGGCTGCTGTGCTTGGATTTCTGTGGCGGCGTTTTGGTGGTGCGTAGTTCTCTTCTGCCAAAAGTCTGGCAAACTCCTCATCACTATAACTCACCTTAGCGAACACAGGTGGCAGCACCTCACGCGGGCGTTTCTTTGGCAAATAATCCGTCTCAAACAAAGGTTTAGCAGCAGAAATCTGACAGCTATCCGCCAAAGACAGCTGCTGCAGTTGCTCAAGCTCGGCATGGCTTTGCTCGTTGGCTTTTGTGCCTGCACGGTCACGGCGGCGGCGTGTGCCACTTGACAGCTCGTCACTCATGCTCTGGCGTGCCTTGGCGTCAAACAGCTGATACTCCATCCACCACGCACCCATGCCGTTGGTTGGCTCAGACAATGGCTCATCGTCCGCCGCCTCTCGTGCCACCAAAAAGTCATACGCCGCCCGAAAGCGTGGGTGCTTAATCAACACCTCCACATCTTTCGGCTTGGGAGCGGTAAGCTTGGGTTGCAACAGCCAAATCTGACTGATAAATTCCTCGGCAAATCTTGGAATGGCGGTTTTGACACGCTGACGCTCAAGCGTCCGTGCCGCCGCCTTGACTTGGGCGTCATAAAAAGGCAGTTTTTTCTTAAATTTCGCCAAATTGTGCAGATAGTTGCTCCACAGCAAGGTCGCATAAAAATACGCAGGGTTCGCCCCAAGATTCGCCCCAATGCGTGCGTCCGTGGTCTGTGCCACGTGCGTCATGAGTGCGGTGGGCTTGTCGCCTGCATGATGAATGAGGTTCTCCATCGCCCCATATTCATATAAAAGCGGCAACAAAGGCGACAAATACCCCCCGCCGAACATTTTTTGGCTTTCATCATACAAGCGATGGGTCGAGACCTGCAAAAGCTTTTGCCAATTATCGGCATGAAACTGACGAGCAAGCTCTTTATCAAAATCAAAGCCCAATTTCGCCCGAAACCGCAAGGCACGAAGCAGCCGCACGGGGTCTTCTTCGATACGCACAGACGCCTTGCCCAAAAGTAGCAATTTGCGATTTTTAATGTCATCAAGCGCCCCACAAAAATCATGCACCACGCCTTTTATCGGGTCATAATACAAAGCGTTAATGGAAAAATCCCGCCGCTCGAAATCCTGATGAATATCCCCCCAGACATTGTCACGGGTAATCATGCCGCCATCTGTGGTGTGTGCATCGTCCTTGGGCGGCGCACGAAAAGTCGCCACCTCAATCATCTCACGCCCAGAATAAACGTGGGCGAGCTGAAACCGCCGACCAATGATACGACAACGCCCACCGAACAAGTCTTTAATCTCGTACGGCTTGGCGTTGGTGACGGCGTCAAAATCTTTAGGAGCAAGCCCAAGCAAGCTGTCACGCACGCCACCGCCCACGATATAAGCCTCAAAACCTGCTCGATGTAAGGTTGCCACCACCTCAATAATGCTGTGGGGCAGAGTTTGTTTATTTAGCCCCAAAGCACGGGCATCATGCTGCTTGGCTGTTCTCGCCATGCCTTCTCCTGTCTCTTACGCACCCCAAATCATTTAGGGTGAAAAATGTCTTTTGCTTTTTTAGGTGCTATTTTACCCCAAATAACAAAAAAAGCGAACGCAAATAACGAAAAAAGGACAAAACGTCCTTTTTATCACACAATCCATCACCAACACTCAAGCATCATTCATAAACGCTTAAACGCTGGCGGTTGTTTTCTAAGGTTTTTTCGCCAATACCTTTAACATTCATCAAATCCTCAATCCGCCCAAACCGCCCCATCTGCGTGCGATACTGCACAATCGCCTCTGCTGTCTTCACGCCCACCCCATGCAAGGTGGTTAGCTCGGCAGCACTGGCGGTATTGATGTTGATTTTTGTGCTGGTCTGTGACCTCGCCAGCAGATACGCATAGGCGGCTTTCGGGTCAGAAAAACATTGGTGCGGCGTGGGATTGGCAGCCGCTTTCATACACACCGCCCAAAAAACGCCACATAAAAGCAGTTTTTGCATTTTTACCGTCACTTAAATTCAGCCATAAACCCTTATAATGATGACCAAAAGTTATTTTTCAAGCTGCTTTGCTCTTTCCCAAAACTTATCCATTTCTACCAAATTGGTATTATCGAAATCTTTGCCATTTTCTATGAGCGACTTTTCCACAAAGCCAAAGCGTCTTTTAAATTTGGCATTCGCCTCTTGTAGTGCCATCTCTGCATCAATATCCAAATGCCGTGCCAAATTAGATAATACAAACAACACATCGCCCAATTCATCAGAAATCTTAGCTTTTTGGGCATTGTCCAGTTTATCTTGTTTATAATTAAAATCATTGCTTGGTAATTCGGCTTGCAGTTCAGCCAATTCTTCTTGGAGTTTGTCTAGCACACCGCCTAAATTTTCCCAATCAAAACCGACTTTAGCGGACGCTTTTTGTAAATTTTGAGCAGTCATTAAAGCCGTCCCTGCTTTGACATCGGACAATAAGCGTTTTGGCTTGTCTTTATTTTCAAAGGCTTTGATTTCCTCCCAGCGTTTTTTAACATCTTCTTCGGTTTTTAAAGTTTCTTTTTCAAAGACATGAGGGTGTCGTCTGATAAGTTTTTCCATTAAAAAATAAATCACATCGCCCATATCAAATTTACCCGTTTCTTGATAAATTTCAGCATGAAAAATCACTTGTAATAGCACATCGCCCAATTCTCCTTTGATTTCATTTAAATCATTTGCCAAAGTGGCTTCCGCAAGCTCATAGCTTTCTTCTAATAAATAGGGCAATAGGCTAATATTGGTTTGTTTTTTGTCCCACGCACATTCACGGCGCAATAAGTGCATTAGGGCAAGTAGGTCGTTAAAATTACGGCTGGGAGTCATATTATTCTCTATATTATCAATAAATTAGGGCTTATTTGCCAACAAGCCGATTTAACCCATTGGCAAAGGCTTGTTTGTCTTTATCGCTGTATGGTTTTTGTCCGCCCATGTCGGTAGGGTCTAAGACACCAGTGCCACGCAAGGATTCCATAAAATCACGAGCATTGAGCTTGGGTTTGATGTTATTGGGGGTAAGCTCTTCGCCTCGTGATGTCAAAACTTTTGCTCCTTTGGTCAGCACTTCATCGGCAAGCGGTATGTCTGACGTAATCACCAAATCACCCACGCTTACATTTTGGGCGATAAGATTATCCGCCATATCAAAGCCTTGTGCCACCACTTTCATTTGTAAGTGGGGCGATGGCGGTAATTTGATGGGTTTGTTTGCCACAAAAATCGCCTGCACCTGTGTGCGGTTAGCGGTTTTAATGATGAGTTCTTTGGCGATGGTGGGTAGGGCGTCCGCGTCTATATAAATCATCATACAATGCCCAACAACTTCTGATACACCGCAAAACTTTCTGTCATACACTCGTGTATCAAATTTAAAAACTTTTGGCGATTGCCTGTGGTCGCCCAATCGTTAATCGCTTCATAATAAGCAAGGCGTTTATCCACCGTGATGACACAAGGCGGATAGCCGTGTTTGATAAGTTCAAGATTGAGCAGTAGGCGTGAAGTACGACCATTACCGTCAATAAATGGGTGAATGATGACAAAATCACAATGGAGCTGACACGCCTTTTCTATGGGGTGTAAGTCTGTATCACGCTCATACCACGCCATCAGTTTGTCCATTTTTTCATCAAGCAAAAAATGCTCTGGCGGTGTGTGGCTCGCCCCTGTAATGATGACATTGGCGGTACGGTAACGCCCTGCGTTGTCTTGGTCAATGTTTTTTAAGACTAAGCCGTGTAGATTTTTGATGTGCCATTGGCTAAGCGGTTCATTTTTATCACAAAGTTCATAAATATAATCAATGGCTTCTTTGTGGTTAATCGCCTCAAAATGCTCACGCAAGGATTTGCCACCCACCGTAATACCTTCTAGCACCACTTTGGTTTCAAGTAGAGTTAAGGTATTGCCTTCGATGGCGTTGCTATGATAAGTCCAGCGAATTGCTAAATCCTCTGCCAAGCTTTTGACCAAATGAGTCGGTAAGGGGCGATGACTATCAAGAGCGGATTTTAGGCGGTCAATGTCGGTAAACATTACAAAAGCCCCAATTTATTCGGCAACAACGCCACCACCTTTTCTACCGTCTCATCAAGTCTGTCGCTGTCCGTTGGCATAATGGTAATATGCCCAATCTTGCGACCGTCTCGCTCTTCTTTGTCATAGCCGTGATAATGCACGCCGTCAAGGGCAAGCACATCGCTGATACTCGGATATTCGCCAATGACATTGAGCATTACAGACGGTTTGACAATGCTGGTATCGCCTAAGGGTAAACCCGCCACCGCTCGCATATGATTTTCAAATTGGCTACACACCGCCCCCTCAATCGTCCAATGCCCAGAGTTATGCACTCGTGGGGCGATTTCATTGGCAATCAAGCCATCATCAGTTACAAACAGTTCAAGCGTTAAAACACCGACATAATTGAGATGTTCTAAGAGTTTTTTGATATTACTTTGGGCTTGTTCGGTTAAATTATCCACATTAGGAGCAGGGGCGGTTGTTTTGGCAAGAATGCCGTTATGATGAACATTTTCCACCAAAGGATAATAGCGGATTTCGCC
>JAUNEE010000062.1 GCA_030525705.1 Moraxella sp. | reverse complement strand
TTTTTTGCCATTCCTTGATAATGGTAAAAACTGGCTTTGGCATTAAAAAATTCGTGTTGTAACTCTTTTAATTCTGTTATAAACTTATCATTGGAATGATAAACAATGGGCGAATTGAGCCATTCTAATATTACGCTGTTGGATTTATAAAATAATTGCAAAGACTTTTTTAATTCCCAACCACCAATGTCAAATGGCACGCTGTATAAACCATTGTCAATAAATTCAAAAGTGTCTTTGCCATCAAAAATTTGCCAATAATAATCGGGCGATTCGGCATAAATCAACCGCACATCAAAATCGCTATCGGGCGATGCAAAACCCCACGCACGGCTACCGCTTTCAATGGCGTGTAGGCATGTTAAGTTATTGTTTTCACATACTTTTTTGGGAAGTTGTGATAGTTCGTTCGCACTTGGAATGCTCATTATTCGTCCACCCAAATTGTGAGTTTGTCTGTATCCACCGCCACCCTTGCCCCAAGCGTAAAACTAAATAAGGGCTGGGTATGAGCAAAATCCAGTCCATACAGCACAGGCACGGTTTTTAAAATCTCGTGTTTGGACAAAATATATTGCCAGCGTTCGTCCGTCATTTCGCATTCTTTGGGAAATCTGCCAAACAGCACCGCTTTTGGCGTGGGATAGGCTTGCAAAACGGCGGTTAATTGGCGAGCAATGTTCATATAATTGTGGCTTTCTGACCCTTCCAAAAATAAAACATAATCGCCCAACTTGTCAGCATTGATGGCATAAGGCGTGCCGTTTAACAGCGGAAAAGTCGCTAGATTTCCACCAATCGCCCGCCCAGTCGCCTTGCCGTGTGTATGCACTTGCCATTTGGTCTCAAAAAACGACCGTTTGGTATTGGGCAAAAACCATTCATCGGACGACCAAAACTCGCTTGGGCGTAATTCATAGGCGTTTTTTGTCATTGCAGTAAGCCAAGAAGTTGTTTGATAATCCTGCAACTCATTCATTTTAAAGGAAGAATAGCTCGCCCCATAATAAGTCATCAGCCCTGTTTTGGCAAAAATGGCAGTCAAAACAGCCGTTGTGTCCGAATAACCACAAAAAATCTTGGGGTTATTTCTTATCAATTCATAATCCAAATAAGGCAAAAGCTCATTGCTGTTAAATCCGCCAATGGTCGCCAAAATCGCTTGAACGCTGTTATCGGCAAAGGCGTTGTGAATGTCGTCCACACGAGATTTTATACTGGCTGACCCAAAAATATCATTTTCCAAATAGTTGTCCGAAAATGAGACTTTAAAGCCAAGCATTTCCAACCGCTCTTTGGCGATCAAATTTTGTTCAAATCCGCCAATTCTCGCCACGGAACTTGACGGACTTAGAATGCGAATGTGGTCGCCTGTTGTTAGTTTTGGTGGAGCAAAGGGGGTAAATGTCATTATTTTTTTCCTTAAAATTATTTAAAAAACCCAAAAATAATACACTATCCAAAAAAGACGCACCCGTCAAGCCAAAAACCATTTTCATGGCATAGGCTTTGTTGTTACAATGGCGAACACCGAAAAAGACACAATAGGCATTTATGGCAACTTTAATTTTATTTAACAAACCCTTTGGCGTTTTAAGTCAGTTTCGGACGGACGAGGGCAACGACTACGACACGCTGGCAAGCTATTTTCGTGATAAATCCTTACGGGTGGCAGGCAGGTTGGACGCCACCAGTGAGGGTCTCTTGCTTTTGACGGATAATGGCAAATTAAACGAGTTTTTGACCACGCCCACGCCGCACACAAAAGACCCTGCATTCGGCAAGACCTACTGGGTGCAAGTGGCAGGCATGGCAACGGACGAGCAAATCGCCCGCCTAGCAAGTGGCGTAGAATTAAAAGATGGAAAAACCTTGCCAGCAGTCGTGCGTCGGCTGACTGTGGCGGAAACAGAAAGCCTATGGCAATCGCCAGATGCCATCGCTAAGCGAAAAGTCACCGACTGGCTTGCCATTACGCTGTTCGAGGGCAAAAACCGCCAAATCCGCCGCATGACGGATAAAGTTGGCTTGCCTTGCCTACGCCTTGTGCGGGTGGCGTCCCATGGCTATACGGTGCAAGGGATTGGCGTGGGGGAATTTGTGCGGGTGGCTGTGTCTGATAAAAAGCTGGCAGAGTTTTTGGCAAGCCGTCCTTAAAGGGCGGAAAAAAATACCGCCTAATAGGCACGGCTTGTGATGACTTTTTTGCTATGATAATGCAAGTACCACAGCAAAAACACCGCCGCCACCGCCAAAGAACCGACCAGCCCCCACCAAAAACCATAAATCCCCATGCCTTGATAAAATGCCAGATAATACCCTGGCAATAGCCCACAGCCCCAAAATGCCACCGCATGAATGAGCATGGGCAGTTTGGCGAGTTTATAACCACGCAGGGCATAACTTGCCACGCATTGCACGGCGTCCACCAGCTGAAAGGCGGCAGCGAAGACGATAAGGCTTGCGGCAATGCTAATAACGACCGCACTGTCCGTGTACAGGCTTGCCAGTGAGGTTTTAAATGCAATCAAAAACATCGCCGTCAAAACCGACAGCCCCACAGCGAAACTTATCGCCACGCCTGCATTGTAGCGGGCTTTGACGGGGTTTCTTTTGCCTAAAAAATAGCCCACACGGGTGGTGCTTGCCACGCCCACGCTTTGGGGAATCATAAAGATGAGGCTGGTGAGATTGATGACGATTTGTTGGGCGGAGAGGTAATTTTCGGTATTGCCGTCCAATTTTGCCACCAAAAACATGATACACGTAAACAAGCTCACTTCAATAAAAAATGACAGCCCGATGGGGACGCCCAAAGTCAAAAACTGTTTTTGTGTCTCAAGGTTGGGCAGGCTTTTTTTGTTAAATAAGCCAAAGGGGTGAAAATAGCGGTCTTTTTTGATATACAATCCAAGCAGCAGGGCGTTCACCCAAAAGACGATGGCGGTGGCAAGTCCGCAGCCTGCACCGCCAAGCTTCGGCAGTCCGAACTCCCCGTACACGAAAACGTAGTTTAGGGGAATATTTAGAAAAAAGCACAGCCAGCTAATGAGCGTGATGGGGCTTGGGCGGTTTAGGCTTAGGGCATAGGCGTGCAAGGCACGATGTATCATGGCGGCAGGCATGGCAAATGCCACATAAAAAATGTAATCGCCTGTGATGTCTAGGGTGTAAGCGTTTAGGTTAAACTGGGCTTTAAAGGTGGGAATCATCGCCCACATAAGAATCAACCCAAATAGCCCAAGCACCGCCCCAAGATACAGCCCTTGGCGTCCGATTTCACCGATTTTATGCGTTTCGCCCGCCCCGAAGGCTTGCGAGAGTATTGGATTTAACGCTGTCATCACGCCCATCAAGGTCACATATAAAGTGATAAATAGACTGTTGCCAAGTGCGACCGCCGCAAGGTCATCAACGCCTGCACCCCCTGCCATCACCGTGTCAATAAAGCCTGTGCCAGTCTGTGCCAGCTGTGCTAAAAGCATGGGCAAAGCCAGCGTGGACAGGTATTTGACTTCTTTGATATAAACGTGCGGACGGTGACGAAATAAAAAGAACATAACAATCTCAAAGGCGGTATTTTTATATATTCTATGAAAAAAGCAAACACCCACACAGGGTGGGTGCGGTGTTAATGCTTGGCGTACG
The DNA here is from genome assembly GCA_030525705.1 of Moraxella sp. Lineage (GTDB taxonomy): Bacteria > Pseudomonadota > Gammaproteobacteria > Pseudomonadales > Moraxellaceae > Moraxella. The sequence goes on along the minus strand of JAUNEE010000062.1, from coordinate 2,469 downwards.
GTAACCTTAACTCCTCGGATAGGGGCAGCTTGAGTGCAAGCTCGGTCAGTGCTTTTTGATACACGCCCCGCTTAAAGGGGACGACTTGCCTTAGCGGGTACCAGTAACTCACCCACTCCCAGTGGTCGAATTCAGGTTTTGCGGTATCAAAGCGGATATGCTCGGCATTGGTTTCATCTAGGCGGAGCAAAAACCATTTTTGTTTTTGCCCAATACACAACGGCTCTTGCCCTGCACGCACATAGCGTCTAGGCAAGCGGTAACGCAGCCAGTCACGGGTCACCGCCAGCACCTCTACATGGTGCGGCAAGAGCCCCACTTCTTCATAAAGTTCTCGGTACATCGCATCTAGCGGTGTTTCCCCATGGTCGATTCCGCCTTGGGGGAATTGCCATGAGTCGTGTCCGATACGTTTTGCCCACAGTACTTGCCCTTGTGTATTTGCCAAAATGATGCCGACATTGGCTCGAAAGCCATCTGCATCAATCATGACGTTTTCCTTAAAAATGTTTCATCGCCCAACGGGCAGAATTATTATGACTATTAAACCAAATTTTACGCCAAATGTGTAACAGTATTTTGCTATAAAATGTTTCACAAACGTATTTTTGAGCAATTTTTTTAAATTTTTAGAGTTTTTTGCTGTAAATTTATCAAAGTATCCCCATCTATTTAAAAAATTTATTTAAAAAAGGTTAATTTATGGCAAATGAACTTACCGCCAGCGTGGCATGGCAGCACGACAGTGCAAAAGAGAACATTGATTTCACCGCAACCAGTGGTACAGGGCATACCATTTATGCTGACCCAAATAATGAAATCGGAGCAAAACCAACCGAGCTTATTTTGATGGGGCTGGGCAGCTGTGCCAGCTATGACGTGGTCAGCATTCTAAAAAAATCCCGTCAGGTGGTGACCAGTGTCCGCTGTGATGTCAAGGGCAAGCGTGCCGATACCATTCCTGCGGTGTTCACTGACATTCATCTGCATTTTGTGGTGACGGGTACGGACGTAAAAGAAACGCAGGTTGCCAAAGCCATCGAGCTGTCCGCCACAAAATACTGTTCAGTCAGCTTTATGCTAGAAGCAGGGGGCGTGAACATTACGCATGATTTTGAAATTATTCCTGAATAACGGCTCAAATAGGGGGCATTTTTGAATCTGTTTTATCAGTTTTCGGGGTTGTTCGGGCAAGGACTGTCATCGGCACTCTGGGCGGTGATGGTGGCGTGTCTTTTGCCCTATGTCTGGGCGATTGTCGCAAAAAAAGCGGGCGGATTTCGTTCTTCGGATAACGCTAATCCTCGGGCATTTTTGGCAAATACCACAGGGCTTGCCGCCCGTGCTAATGCCGCCCACGCCAACAGCTTTGAGAGTTTGCCATTTTTTATTGCAGGGGTGTTGGTGGCGGTTTATACTTTCGTGCCGCAGCAGGTAGTGAACGGACTGGCGTGGCTGTATGTGGCGTTGCGTGTTTGTTATGGGTTGGCGTATCTTTTGAATGCGGCGACTTTGCGTTCTATTTTATGGGCGTTATCGATGGCAACCGTGGTGATGCTGTTTAGCTTGGCGATAAAGATGGTTTAGGTGTAGTGTGAAAAACCCCGAGCTTTGGCAAGTTTGGGGTTTGGTTTATCTAAGCGAAAATAGGCGGTGTAGTAAATTAAACTCAAAATGCCCCATATTAGGTTTTTTGCTCAAAGTGAGCTTGGGAAACCCAACGGAAAACCGTTTTATCCGAAGACAGACTCAGGGAGGACGGTTTTGGTGGTTTTTGAAGTTCAATCACGATATGTTAGTGTGTTGGCTGGTGTTAAACGGTGCTAAGTAAAACAGCCCTAATCTCATCAGCTGTTTTTAACTTCTTAACCACTTGCCAAAGGGTTTCGGCTTCTGTATAGCCTTTGGTGAGCATTCCAAGCCATTGTTTGTATCGCCCCACCAGTCCGCCTTGATTGTCGGTGGTGTCATTTAAAAAAGCAAGTTGATAAGGGATTAGTCTTTGCCAGTCCAAACTCGCCCCGTGATGAATACCCGCAAGTAAATCAGGACGGGTTACCGCCCCTCGTCCAAGCATTAGGTGTGGCGTGTGGGCTTGCTCGGTGCAACGGCGTGCGTCATCTGCCGTCCAAATCTCGCCATTGGCAATGATGGGTAAGCCAAGATGGGTAAAGGGCGGGATTTTGTCCCAATAGGCAGGCGGTTTGTAGCCGTCTGTTTTGGTGCGAGCGTGAATGGTGAGCCAGCTTGCGTTTGCTGACTTGACCGCTTGCCCAATTTCGCCCATTTTACTGGTATCGGTATAGCCCAAACGGATTTTTGCCGACACAGGAATGTCGCTTGGCACGGCATTTCTGACCGCACTTATGATGGCGTACAAGGTTTCTGGCTCGTCCAAAAGTACCGAACCGCCTTTATGATTATTGACCGTTTTGGCAGGGCAACCAAAGTTTAAATCAATCGCTTTTG
>JAUNEE010000061.1 GCA_030525705.1 Moraxella sp. | reverse complement strand
GAAGAGTTTTATTCTTTCTTTTTGTTAAATTTTGTTACAGGAATGGTTACTTAATTATGAATAAGATTTTTAAAGTAAAGCGTAATTCGCAAGGTCAATCTGTTGTATGTTCAGAAATGGCGAAATCGCACTCAAGGGGTAAAGTGATTGCAGCTCTTTGGCGTTGGCGATGGCGTCATCAGCAGCACAAGCGACGGAAATTTCTGACGTTAATGGGCTTCAGGCGGCATTAGACCGCAAGGCGGAGCAGGCACAAATGCAACTACTTGCAGGTGCGGTTGACGCCAAAGCCGATAAAGCCGACGTCACTGCGTTACAATCTGCCCAAACAGCAACCAACCGTGAGCTACAAACCCTAGCCAACAACATTCTGCCTAACCTACAAACTCAAATCAATGGCAAGGCAGACCAACCAGCAGTCACCACTTTACAAACTGCGGTTGATGGTAAAGCCGACAAAGCCGACCTTGCTTCAAAAGCCGACGCTTCAGCAGTCACTGCCCTGCAAACTTCTTTGGCGGGCAAAGCCGACGCTTCAGCTCTTGACGCCAAAGCTGACAAGGCAGATTTAGATGCCAAAGCTGATAAATCAGAATTGGCAAGTAAAGCAGACGCTTCTACGGTTACCGCTCTACAAACTGCGGTTGACGCCAAAGCCGATAAAGCCGACGTCACTGCGTTACAATCTGCCCAAACAGCAACCAACCGTGAGCTACAAACCCTAGCCAACAACATTCTGCCTAACCTACAAACTCAAATCAATGATACGCAAGCTGCAGTTGACACCAAGGCTGAGCAGTCAGCACTTGATGCTACCAACCAAACGGTTGTAAGCTTGCAAAATGCACTGGGTGGCTTTGATGCCCGTGTGACGCAAACAGAAAACCAAGTTTCCGCCATGTCGACGCAATTAAGCGGTTTTGATGGTAGAATTGGTGCTTTGGAGCGTAATTATCAGGTGATTGATGACAAAATCACAAGACTGGATAAAGACTTGAGTGCGGGTGTTGCAGGGGCGGTTGCACTTGCTATGATGCCAACGCCAGACGCAGGCTCTCATTACATTACGGGTGGCACAGGTTCTTATAACGGTCAGCAAGCTGTTTCTTTGGGTATGACGGGCACCTCCCAAAGCGGTAAGTTTAGCTATAAGATTGGTGGTTCTATGACTTCATCTGGCTCAGGCGTTGTCGGGGCGGGTGCAGGTTATCGCTGGAGATAATCCTTATTGAAAAAAACCACTCAGCTAAGTCTGGGTGGTTTTTTATTTGGATGACTGAAGCTCCGTGAAGGATAGCTTTTGATGAGTTACTTTGGGGCTTGCTTGGTTTTGGGTGGATTGATGGCGTGTATTTTTAGGTTTAATTTGACAAGGGTTTAAAATTTAGTTATGATATTGATTATCATTTAGAATTTTTATTGTAATGAAACTTAACCACTTAGGAGATAGTATGAAAAAGTTTCTTATGGCAAGTGTGGCGGCAGCTTTAATGATGACTGGCTGTGCCAATACCAGCACCAATACCAATTCGACCACCCCGGTGACAACCACCCCAAGCAGCACAAATACCACAAAAGTCGCACCTGTTAGCCCCATGGCAGCTCAGACGTTTAGTTGCAATATTGGGCTTGATGTAACTGTTAAGCATTTGGGCAATGACCAAATCGAGCTTGTTACCAGCCCTGATGTGAAGCGTGCGGTACTAACTCAAGCGCCTTCAGGCTCAGGCGAGCGTTATGTGACAAGCACAGGTCTGTGGGGGCAAGGGGGCGAATGGCACCAAAAAGGCAATGAAGCACACTTTAGCTACGTAGGCGTACATGGTGGTACACCAAAAAGTGCGGTATGTACTGCTAAATAACGCTTAAATCTATTTAAAGATATGCTAAAACGTGCTGGCGGGAAGCTGTGATGGTTTTTTGGCAAGCCAGAAAGTAGCGTTTTAAGATGTGTCATTTGCATGATGATTAATACACAAAACCACCTATGCGGGTGGTTTTGTGTTTTTAGGTGGTTAGTATTTCATAGTGAGGGCGGCATGAAAATTTATCCCGTCTTCTTGATAGCGAGTGCCAAAACTTTCGATGGTGGTGTATTTTTTATTCAAGACGTTGTTTAGGCGCGTATTTAGATGAAGGTTCGGGTGTAATTCATAACTGCCACTGAGGTTAACCAGAGCGTAGCTGGGCATTTTGTCGCCGTGATTATTTGATATATAATAACTGCCGATTTTTTGGTATTCGGCACGCAGGCTGATGCCATCAAGCGCGTAGCCGATATAGGCGCTGCCTTTATGCTCGGGTCGGACGGGCAGGTTTGACTTGGTTTTTTCACCTGTGACGGTGGGGGTGGTGCTGTTCGCTTCTTGGTAGTCGTAGCTTATGCCTGCTTGGTAGTTGCCAATTTGCCAGTCGCTATTTAGACTTGCGCCTAAAATTTCTGCCTGTCCGATGTTTTGGCTTGGCCAGCCTGTGATGAGGTCTGTGACGTCACTGTGGTAGGCGGTCAGGCGGGTTTTTTGTGTGTTGCTTAGAAGTTCGATGAAGACTTCGCTATTTTTGCTACTTTCTGGACGCAGGTTGGGGTTGCCGCCATTTGGGTAGTATAGCTGGTTAAAGGTCGGTGCTTTAAAGCCAGTGGCGTAATTTGCCCCCATACGTACTAAAGGCGAGATGCGGTAGGCAAGACCGACATTATAATGGGTGTCACTGCCGTACCATGCATGGTCATCATGGCGTATGAAGCTTTGGGTGTCAAGCTTGCCATGGCTTGCTTGATAGCCTAGATAATAGCCGGTGTTGTCACGGCTGTTTTGGGCGTAGGCGGTGTCTGAGGTGACTTTTTGGTTCAGGTGTTCTGCACCTGCCAGTAGCTTTCCTACACCCATGGCGTGTACCAGTGATAAGGAGAGCTGTTTTTGGGTGCTGTCGAATGTTCCAGTTTCGGCGGTGCTGGCATAATGCGTGCTGTGGTCGATGGATTCACCGTACTGCACTTTTAGGGTGCTGTCATCGGCATAATCATAAGTAAGATAAGTGCTGGCTGCACCAGCTGTTTGTTTGGTGTAGATATCGGATTCGTGGGTCCAAATGTCATCATAAGCGACCTTTGAGTGACTGCCAAGGGCATTCATACCAAGCTCAAGACGATCGAAACGCTGAGTGGCACTGACGCTGACGCTTGTTTTGTCAAATCCATCTTTATCACGCTGAGTGTCCACATGGGGGCTGTTGATGGCATTGATACCATTGCTTTGGCTGTGGCTGGCAGATAGATTTAAGTAACTGTTTTTATTGGAAAAATTTACATTCATGCCGTAGCTGAGTGCATGATGCGAGCCTGTACCCACATTGACGGACAGACGTGTACCATCAAGACTGCCTTTTTTTGTGAAAATCTGTATGACACCGCCCACTGCATTCGCCCCGTATAGGCTCGCACCAGATGCTCCGTGAGTGATTTCAATGCGTTCCACCTCGCTGGCGGACAGCGTACCCAGTGCAGGCTGTCCTGTGGTGAGACTGCCATAAGGCACGCCATCAATCAGTACCAGTACTGCCGAGCTGTCAAAGCCTCGCAAATAGAAGTTGCTGGTTTTTTCTGTGCCGCCGCTGCTGTAATGACTAATGCCTGCTTGAGTTTTTAAGACATTTAAAAGATTTTGGCTGGGGTGGTGTGCCAAATCCGCTTCGGTAATGACGGTGGTCTGGGCGATGAGGTTGCTGGCTTTGGTCGGGGCTTTGCTTGCGGTGATAACCAATGGGTCAAGCTGACTTACGACTGTTTCTTGGGCTGCTGCAAAAGCGGCAACGGGTAGGGTGCTTACGATAAGCATTAGGGGTTTTTTATGATACATGATAAAATCCCGTTAAGAGGGTTGTTTGTTGGAAGATTGCATGGAATGCTTCGCTAAGTAAATCAAGCGATGATTATGAATTTATTATACTAAAAATTTAGACAAATGTTTTTTGATTGTATATAAATTTTAGAGTTTAAAAGCTTGATAAAAGGGCTTAAAAAATAACGCCGTTAAATTTAAGGTAAAAAACTTGTCAGCATGGGGTGAATTGGATAAACTTAAGGCGGTTAAAAAATATACCTGCATATGTGTGCATATATATCTATAGAAACGGGTGGGGTGGTAAATTTTTTGGTTTTTAATCTTTGGTGTGTGCTAGGTTATTGGTTGTGTTTGGGTTTGAATGGGTGGCTGGGGTTGTGGAGAAAATTATCCTTTGGTTTTTTAAGTGTGTTTTTTTTGAATGAAGCGTTTGAATGCATGATGGTTATTTAAAGAATGATGTATGAATCTAAGCGTGGGTGGGGTGATTTTATAAAAATCGTCCAAAAATATTAACAAAAGAGCTTGATATAATAATCAGCTTAGCCTAAAAGAGACTGACTGTGAAAAATAAACAATCCATAAAAAATGCCTTTGCTCGATTTAAATCCACCTTAAACTCAAATGCCATAGTGCAGGCATTTGGAATTTTTTGGCTTGGGCTGGGTCTATACAGGCGGCTTGGGGCTTGTTTGCGGGTTTTTGTGGTTGTGCTATTGTGCGGGTCTTTTTTACCCAGTTATGCCAGTTCCGCCATCAGTATCGGTGGGCAAGAAGAAGTGAGCGCTCCAAAAGCCCAAGACAGCTTCGGACGGGAAAGCCCTCGTGGCACGGTGCAGGGTTTTTTGGCGGCATTGGCGAGCGGTGATGAGGCGCTTGCCACAAAGTACCTTGATGATGACTATCTTGCCAAAAAGAAAGTTAAAGCAAGCACAGTCATCGCCAACTTTAAAAAGAGTTTAGATGTGGGCGGTCGGCTAAATCCAGCCTTGCAAATCAGCGATTTACCCACGGGGGATTTGGCGGATTTACTGCCGCCTGATGAAGATAAGGTTGGCACCATTATCATCGATGGTAATAAGCTTGATGTGCTGGTGGTAAAAAAGACTCAAAAAGAGGGTGGGGTGTATTGGCAATTTAGCCAAAAAACCCTATCAAGTCTGCCTAAAATCTCTGGCGATACGCCTGCTGCTCCCATTGAGAAGCTGTCCATTCCCGCCCTAAAAGAGACACATCTTTTTGGGCACAACTTATCCGATGTGGTGGCGTTGGTGCTACTTGTTGCGATTAGCTTGGTCGTTTGTTATGTGCTGGTCTGGCTGTCTTTTCATGTTTCTCGCTGGGTATTTCCGGTGGTGAGTCGCCGTCAGTTTCGGGTGACGCCGACGGTCATTATGCCCTTGTCTTTGGTGTTGCTGTCGCTGATTTTACCCGAGGTGATGTTAAGGGCGGGTGTGCCTGTGATTTTAAGAACGCCTGTCGAGCGTCTAAAAGAAGTGGTGGCGTGGCTTGCGACAGCGTGGCTGGCTTTGCGGCTCATAGATGCGGTGTTTCGCCGTGCCGAGGCAAAATCTCTACAAAGACAGCGTCCTGAACATGTGTCATTTTTGGGGCTGTTTCGTAAGCTTGCCAAGGTGTTTATGCTGTTTTTGGCACTCATCGTGGTATTTGGTAATTTGGGTTTTGATTTAACTACAGGCATTGCTGCACTTGGGGTGGGTGGTTTGGCATTGGCATTCGGTGCTCAAAAAACCATTGAAAATCTCATCGGTTCTGTGGTGGTGGTCGCTGACCGTCCTGTGCGAGTGGGGGATTATTGTAAGTTTGGGGTGTATGAGGGCGTGGTGATTGATATCGGGATTCGTTCCACACGAGTGCGGACGCTGAATCGAACGGTGGTGACCATTCCAAATGGTGAGTTTTCTTCTTTGCAGATTGAAAATTACGCCACCAGAGATATGTTTCACTTTTTGCATTCTTTATATTTGAAAAAAGACACGCCACCTGAGGTGTTGGCGACTTTGCTTGAGTGTATCAAGGCATTTTTAGATGCTGACGGCGATGTTAATGACGAATGGACGCAAGTACGCATCAGTGAGCTGCGTCATGATGCTATCGTAGTGGAAGTGCGTGCCTATATTATCACAAAAAATGTGGTGGAATTTTATGACAAACAAAGCCGTTTGATTATTGATTTGTTGCGACAAGTAGAACTGCTTGGCGTGGAGCACGCCTTACCCGCCCAAGATGTTAAAGTGACCGTCTCAAGTGCGGTAACATCGGCGGATTGAGTGCGATTAATTAAAGGGATTTGGGTTAAGGGATT
>JAUNEE010000060.1 GCA_030525705.1 Moraxella sp. | reverse complement strand
CAGAGCGAAGGGCAGCGACCATCCAGCCTGATAGGTAGATGTAGCGTTTGTTTGTCGTGCCAAAGTATTTTTTGTTAGCAATCATTTTTTGCTGGGCGATAAAGCCGTGCCAGCAGCCGAGCGACTGGGTGTATTTTGAGTTGTCCGCATCGTATTCTGCCATGTCCTTACGCATGATAGAGGCGGTATATTTGGCGATGTCAAGACCAGTCTTGAAACGGTTTTGCACAATCATGCGAGCCGCATCCTCTGGGCGAATGGCATCCCAAGTGCCACCAAGTTTGGCTTTGACAGAACGAACGTGTTCTAATGCGGATTGATAGGTTTGAGCGGTCATAAAAAACTCCTTGTAATGAAAGCTGGCAAAAAGCAAGCTAAGTGAATGGTCAAGGTGGCGTTAAGCAACCTTGGATACAGGGTAACGAAATTTTTCTCGACTGCCAACAATTTCACAGAATGGGTACTATTTATTAAATAAATATCAATAAAAAATCCATCATAAAAAATAATATCATAATCAGACGGATTTTATAACTAATTGTTTTTTAAGTATTTTTTCTGTTGTTTGTTTGGGTAATTTTTTGATTTATTGATTTTTGTTTTAAAATATCAATGGTAAAAAAGTTGAAAAAAATGTTTGTTTACAAATTGATGCTTGGGCTTTGTAAAACATCCATGCTAAGCTTAGGAAGTTGTGTGGGCGTTTGGTAGGTGCCAGAGCTTATCTTATTTTAAGTCAGTTTAAACAGCATAAAAAACCATCAATGAAAAAAACCACCCAGTGCTTAGCTCGGTGGTTTTATTTTTTGGTTAGTCAAGTTTTAAGCCGTCACACGCCAGCTCCACAGCTTTGATGAGGGCTAGGGCTTTTTTGTTGGTTTCATCCCATTCTGCCATCGGGTCTGAGTCCGCCACTACGCCCGCCCCTGCCTGAACGTGAACCTGCCCATCTTTCATGACAGCGGTGCGAATGGCGATGGCGGTGTCCATATTGCCATGCCAACCCAAATAACCAATCGCCCCGCCAAAAATGGTGCGGCGAACGGGCTCGACTTCATCGATGATTTGCATGGCACGGATTTTCGGTGCGCCTGACAGTGTGCCAGCAGGAAACGTGGCACAGAACACGTCAAGTGCGTCCACGTCCGCTTTCATTTGCCCTTCGACATTACTGGCGATGTGCATGACTTGTGAATAGCGTTCGATGAACATTTTGTCGGTGACTTTCACTGAGCCGACCTCACACACCCGTCCGATGTCATTTCTGCCAAGGTCAATGAGCATAAGATGCTCTGCGATTTCTTTTTGGTCTGTCAAAAGCTCCGCCTCCAGTGCCAAATCCTCCGCCACGTCACGCCCACGGCGGCGAGTACCCGCCAAAGGACGCACGGTCACCGTACCATTTTCAATGCGAGATAAAATTTCAGGCGACGCTCCGATGATATCAAAAGGCGATTTATGCTCACCAAAAGTCTCCCCATGCAGAATAAACAGATAAGGCGAGGGATTTAGATAACGCAAGGCACGGTACACCGCCAGTGGGTCACCTGTGAAGTTGGCGGATAGTCGTTGGGCAGGGACAACTTGCATGACATCGCCTGCTAGAATGTAGTCTTTGATTTTATTAACGTCTTGGCAGAATTTTTCTTGCCCTGTGACGGAGGTGAATGTGGGTTTTTCGTGAATGGGGCTGTGCAGCTCTGCGTGCGAATCCAAGGCGTTCTCGATGGTGGCAAGCCGCGTCAAAGCGTCCTCATAGCCATTTTCTAGCGTACAATTGGCATAAACCACGATGGACAGCGTATGCTCAAGATTATCAAAAACCACCACCTCGGTGGAGAGCATGAGCCACAAATCAGGCAGGTTTAGGGGGTTTGGGGTGTCCGACTGCCCAACAGATGGCTCAATGCAGCGTATCAAATCATAGCCAAAATACCCCACCAGCCCACCACTAAAGACAGGCAGAGTAGGTATTTCTTTGGCGGTTGGCATAGAAAACTGCTTCATGAAAGTGCGGATTTCATCAAAAGGCTTTTGTGTTTGGGTGCTAGACACCGTGCCAACAAGCTCGCTGCTGATTTTCATGATGCCATTTTGGTACTCGAAATAGATGCCTTTGCCAAGCCCAATCATCGAATAACGGGCGAAACGCTCACCCCCGACCACCGATTCAAAAAGGTAGGCTTTCGGGTTGAGTTGGCGGATATTGGCGAAGACGGATACGGGTGTGGCGTTATCCATGAGGCGTTTTTTTATCAAAGGCACATGGCTGTAGCCTTGGTTTTTAAAACGCAGAAAATCATCTTTAGTGATGGGGTTTGACATAAATCGTCCCTTTTGTCCAAAATATGTACGTTATGATAGCACAAAATGACACAGAAGTTTCGTTTTATGTGGTTTTTCGCTGCTGAGGGGTGGAATTTTGACAATAAAAAACCACCGCAATGGGTGGTTTTTCTCAATAATGGTGGGGACGAAGAGACTCGAACTCTTACACCTCGCGGCGCTGGAACCTAAATCCAGTGCGTCTACCAATTTCGCCACGTCCCCAAAAAGGGTTTCAAGTTAGCATTTCGTTTTCGTTTGCCGTCTTGATGGTTGGGTATTATATAGTAAATTTTTCTTTTGGCAAGTGTTTTTTTTAAAAAATTTAAAAAAAATTGAAAAATTTATCTAAGTTCTTGAAATTAAAGCAGTTTTTCTTTGCGTATTTTTATAAAAAGCGTGGGAACTGACGGCTTTTTGGTGGGAAAAATCACACTGTGAACTGCCATCAATAAAAAATAGGCAAAAAAAATGACTTCACCAGCACATCTTCGGCACACTTTGTATCTACTACCGTTGCTACCTTCCGGTCCTGGCGGGGTTCATAGTACACAGTTGCGAAGCTACCGATGAAGCCAAGTGATATTCTACGCTATTTTTTAAATTTTGCAAGCGATTTTTTATATTTTTAGGTGCATGTACGTTTTTTCACAAAAATACGACAACAACACCAACAAGCTTTGTTTTTGCCTAAGCGGTATTTGCTATGATAGTTTTTTTATCTTTAAGAGGAAAGATGATGCTAAAAAAGACCGCTGCCGCCCTTGCCATGATGGCAATGAGTGCTACTGCTTATGCCAATGTGAACGCTGCTGAGACGTCCGTAAAATCGGGTAATTTGGTCAGTTTTGAGGTAGCTACTCAAAAGCAAGTTGCTAATGATGAGGCGGTTGCTGTGATGAATAAAACCGTCACCGCAAAAGACGCCAAAACCCTTGCGTCACGCTTAAATCCCATTATAAATCAAGCCCTTACACTGGCAAAAAAATATCCGAGCGTCACGGTGAGTACAGGGCGTCAGCACACCTACCCAAGCTATGATAACAAGGGCGTCATCACGGGTATGACAGGCTCTGCCAACATTAACTTAAAAAGCCAAGATACTGAAAGTTTAAGTGCGTTGGTGGGGGAGCTGCAGGCGATTATGACGATAGAGAACCTAGATTTTAATGTGTCAGACGCCCTGCGTGAACAGACACAAAGCGACTTAATGTTAGACGCCACCCAGAAATTTAAACGCCAAGCCGACACCTTGACGCAGGCGTGGGGGGCTAGAAGCTACCGCTTGGTGGAGGCGCAGATGAACACCAGTATGTCTTATCATACCCGTGGTGCGATGGTAATGCCGATGCTGGCATCACCTGCTTCGGACGCTTCTGCCAAAGAGCAGAGCTTCGAGGCGGGGGAAAGCGAGGTGCGTTATACCATCAACGGCACAATCCAGTTGGTCTATTAAGAAAAAGTATATCAAATGGTGTGGGCGGTCTTTGATTGGTTATAAAAAACAGAGAAATTGATGGCAGTAGGTTGCCAATCGCCCACTTGTTTGACATAATAGGCGTATTTGGTTTGCTTAGAATGCGGCTTGTGCATTTTTAAGTGAAAAATGTTTGTATGATTGAGAGAAATTTATGTCTTTATTAAAGAAAACCGCTGTGGCGGCTGCGTTGTTGCCGCTGCTTGCGACTGCCAGTCAGACCACGCTTATCGTTCCGCCACCTGCTGCCCCTGTTACGGTGCCTACAGTGCTTGAGACCGCAGAAGAAGAAATCACAGGGGCAAGTACCGTTGTCGATGACAATACCAACAACGAAGGCGACATCACGTCAGGTGAGGTCAGCGTCCAAGCACCGACCCAAGCGGTTGATGAAGCGGCGATTCGCAGTATCCAAGAAGATGGCAAACGTTACACCACTTATAATCTGTCTAACTATGCTCAGCGTGTCAATGAATCAACATGGACACCGAATATGCGTGTGAATTCTGCGATGACGGTGAAACTTCAAGCGCTGCTTGACTGGAATCACGCGTCTCCTGGTCCGATTGACGGTGGTTTTGGTATGAATACCAAAAAAGCTTTGATTAACTTCCAAAAAATCAAAGGGCTTGAGCCAACGGGTAAAATGAATGAGGCAACTTGGAATGCACTGGTTGCAGGTGCGCCTGCCGATGAGCCTGTTTTGGTGTCTTATACCATCACTAAAGAAGATGTGAACACCAAGTTTGCGACTTTGCCTGAGGGGGCGGAAGCACGTTCTAAATTAAAAGGGCTGTACTATGAAAACATCATTGAAATGTTCGGTGAGCGTTTTCATATGGACGTGGCTTATTTGAAAAAGCTAAATCCAAGAAGCCAGTTTAAAGTCGGTGATGTCATTACAGTGATTAACACGGGCAAGCAGTTAAATCAGCCCATCACCCGTGTTCATGCTAGCATTAAAGACAAGGTGCTGTACGCCTACAACGGCAATAAGTTGGTTGCCACCTATCCGACCACCATCGGCAGTGCTGCTACCGCCACCCCAAGCGGTACATTTAAAGTGGTGAACCGTGTAAAAATGCCATGGTATAAAGCAACGGTAGGACGTGGTACAGACAATCCGAAAACCTATATGCTGCCACCTGGGCCGAACAGTCCTGTGGGCGTGGTATGGCTAGGCTTGTCTAAGCCCTCTTATGGTATCCATGGTTCGCCTGTACCTGAGGGGATTAGCCGTCAAGCATCACTGGGCTGTGTGCGTCTGACTAACTGGGACGTTTTGGAAGTCTTTGAAAATATCAAAGTTGGCGCCAGTGTAGAAATTAGCTAAAAGAAAATAAAGATGCCTCCAAGGTTTTGGCTTTGGAGGCTTTTTCTTGTGAAGATTGGCGATTTTGGGTTATAAGAGGGAGATTTGTCATGAAAAAAGCCCTAAAAATGATAGGTGTGATGACGGTAGGGTGTTTGGCGGGTTGTACCGCTTTGCCAAGCATTGAGGCGTTTAAGTCGGGTGTGGGGATTGTGAGTCAGCAGGCATCTTTGCCTGTGCGACCCAGCTCAACGGACATCGCCAAAGCGAACTTCGGTGGGGCGGTGGTTTATCCTCAGCACAGTACGCCAAGCTTAAATGAAGCAGAGCTTCTAGCACTGGTAAATGAAGTGCGTGCCAGTTCTAGAATGTGCGGCGACACACATTATGCAGCTGTGCCTCCTGTGACGTGGCATAACGCCCTCCAAAAATCCGCCACTCACCACGCAGAAGATATGGCAAAGCATGGCTACTTCGAGCATCAAGACCGTGATGGGAACATCGCACCTGTGCGTGCCAGACGGGCAGGTTACCCAAGCAGTTATGTCGGAGAGAATCTCGGGGCAGGCTATGCCACTGCTCGCCTTGCGATGGCGGGCTGGCTTGCGAGTACTTCGCATTGCCAAAATATCATGAATCCCAACTACACGCACGTGGGCATCGGCTATGCACAGTCCGCCAAAAGCCGTCATGGGCGTTACTGGGTGATGAATTTGGGGGCGATTTTTTAATCGTTCCTGCGAACGTTTGATGGACGGATAAGAGTGGGGCGGATAGGGCGGTTTTTTACAGCAAATTAAACTTAAAACACCCCACATTAGGTTTTTGCCCAAGTGAGTTTGGAAAAGCTAACGAAAAACCGTTTCACCCGAAGGCAAGCTCAGGGCGAACGGTTTTGGCGGCTTTTGAAGTTAAATCACTATATAAGTGGATTTTGGATAATTTTGTGCTAAGTTTGATAATTTTTATCAATCAAAAAGCCCAAACCATTAGATTTGGGCTTTTTTGAATTTGGAGCGGGAAACGAGATTCGAACTCGCGACCCCGACCTTGGCAAGGTCGT
>JAUNEE010000008.1 GCA_030525705.1 Moraxella sp. | reverse complement strand
TTAGCCAGTTTAAACAATATCGTGGCAATCAGCCCTCCACCACACTGCTTTTGACTGCCCTGTCGCCCAAAACTTTGGGTTCGCTCATCGCTTTGTATGAACATAAAGTCTTTGTAATGAGTGTGATATGGGGCATCAACCCCTTTGACCAATGGGGCGTGGAAGTCGGTAAAGTAATGGCGGACAGTGTGTTTGGGGTGTTAAATGGCGGGCCGGGCGAGTTTGACAGTTCTACGGATAATTTATTAAAAGTGATTGGTGAATTTAAAAGCCAAAACAATTAAAATGACAAAGTTATGAAATATCCAAACAAATACCAATTAACCCTTGACCAAACTATTTTTTTGGCAAAAAAACGCTTGGTTTCACAAGTGTACCATATTAGCCGTTTTGAAAATTGCAAAACCACACTTTTACAAACCGAAAAGATTTTGCAAAATCGCAATGATATTGGCGTATCACCCGATGATATTGGCGTGATTATTGCCTTAAAAAGGGGCTTTGATTATATTTTTCATTATCTAAAAAACAATATCAATAATGCCATCTGTTTTGATTTGGTATTGATGAAAAAAATAAACAGCATTGTCGCCATTTATGATGCCTTAGATGCTGGCAATTTACGCACAGGTAAAGTTGGTGTTACTTTGTATAATGGCGAACGCCACGAACCCAATCCTGTCAATGAAAATCAAATTAATGAATTTTTGTTAAGTTTTGATGATAACATTAGCCATACCCACAAAGCCATTTTGATAATGTTATTTATGATGAGAAACCAATTATTTTGGGACGGCAATAAACGCACTGCCATTTTATTTGCCAATAGTCTGATGATAAATTATGGTTGTGGCTTAATTGAAATTGATGAGCATAATTTTGATGAATTTAATATGAAATTATCTAACTTTTATCAAAGTGGCGATGGCGATGAATTGGTGAATTTTATTTATCATCATTGTATTTTTGGCATGACAGTTTAAGGAATAAAAAATGAAACAAATCGGACTAATTGGTATTAACCACGAGAGTATCAACACCGCCATTTTTTTGGCAAGCAGTGATTGGCAAGTCTCTGTTTTGGCAAGTCAAAGACAAATTGATGAGATTTTAAATACTTATCAATTTGACCGTCAATTATTGTTATTGTGGCATTTATATGTTTCGGATAACAAAATTTTGCTTAAAGATGAACTAAAAAGTCTTACGCATTATTGGCTATTTTTTGATGAAAATAATGATAATAACGATATTGCCCTTGAATTAACTCCAAGCTCACAAGTGCTATTAAGCGGAGCAAAATCCTTAAACTTTTTTGCTAATTTTGCAAATCAACTAGCGACAAATTGGGTCTATTATGTGCCGTTTAATTTTTTAAAAGACGGTAATAATTTTAATGCCTTTTTTAATATTGAGTTGTTATTGATTGGCGAAAAAGTTAAGGACAGTTTTGCTAAGTCAGAAATTTTATTGTCCTTAATCAAAAATAGCGACAAACAGTATTTTGTCGATATTAAAACCATTGAATTTGCCCGTGCCAGCATTATGGGAATGCTTGCCACACGGCTATCCTTTATCAATGAAATGGCACGCCTTGCTGATAGCGAAAACATTAACATTCATCAAGTACAAACCATTATGGGAATGGACAAACGTATTGGCAAAGACTATTTAAAGGCGGGGTGGGGTTTTGGTGGCAAAACTTTGCCCAATGAATTGACACATTTATTGAATAAATTTAACGCCAATCAAGTAGATACCGCCCTGTTAAAATCGGTGATTGATGTCAATAACGACCAAAAAGAGCTAATTTTTAGAAAGTTTTGGCAATATTTTAATGGCTTTATTGACAATAAAACGGTGGTGATTTGGGGGGCGGGTTATCGTGTGGGTGTTGGTTTAACAATAGGGAGTGCTATTCATCAATTATTGGCACTTTGTTGGCCATATCAAATTAAAACGATTGTCTATGCGGTGAATACCACCAATGAATTAAAGGGACTGTATGGTGACAACCCTTTATTTGAATTAACCCATTCGCCTTATGATAATCTTAATAACGCCCACGCCTTATTTATTTTAAATTGGGCGGAAAATGAAAAAATTAACCTTGATGAATTAAATCAAGTTGCCCTACCTATTTTTGATGGCAAAAATTTATTCAGTGCTGATGAAATTGCTGGGTATAAAGGCGAGTATTTTGGGATTGGTGTTAATTGTTTTAATGGTTAAATCTTTAAAATTTAAATTTTAAAAAAGGTAAAAAATATGAAAAATATTCTTGTAACGGGCGGAGCGGGTTATATCGGCTCGCATACTTTAATTGAGCTTGTCAAAGCAGGTTTTAATCCTGTGGTGTATGATAATTTGTCTAATTCTAGCTCCATTGCCCTTCATCGGGTGGAGCAAATTGTAAATCAAAAAATATCGTTTATCAAAGGGGATGTGCTTGATAAAGACTTATTAAAACAAGTCTTTAATGATAATGATTTTTTTGCGGTCATTCATTTTGCAGGATTAAAAGCGGTTGGCGAAAGTGTTGCTAAGCCAATTAAATATTATCAAAATAATGTCGCTGGCACTTTAAATTTATTAGAAGTAATGAATGAATTTAAGGTTAAAAACTTTGTGTTTTCGTCATCGGCAACGGTCTATGGCGACCCAGAAACTTTGCCAATTATTGAAAGTGCAAAAAGAAGTTGTACTAACCCTTATGGACAAAGCAAACTCACGGTAGAATATATTTTGGAGGATTTATGTAAATCCTCCGAATTTAATGCCATTAGCCTAAGATATTTTAATCCAATTGGGGCGTATGAAACAGGGACGATTGGCGAAGACCCAAGCGATATTCCCAATAATTTAATGCCCTATATCAGCCAAGTGGCGGTGGGAAAATTAGAAAAACTCTCGGTATTTGGCAATGATTATGATACTGTTGATGGTACAGGGGTGCGTGATTATATTCATGTCGTGGATTTGGCAAAGGGGCATTTAAAGGCATTAGAATATTTGGTGAATTGCGACAATGAGAATAAAGTTATTGGATTTGAGCCAATAAATTTGGGAACTGGTAA
The DNA here is from genome assembly GCA_030525705.1 of Moraxella sp. Lineage (GTDB taxonomy): Bacteria > Pseudomonadota > Gammaproteobacteria > Pseudomonadales > Moraxellaceae > Moraxella. The sequence goes on along the minus strand of JAUNEE010000008.1, from coordinate 38,642 downwards.
TGGCACAAGCGTATTGGAACTTGTGAATGCCTTTATTAAAAATACAGGACAAACTGTGCCTTATGTGATTGCCCCAAGACGAGCGGGCGATATTGCCAGTTGTTATGCGTCTTGCGATAAAGCCAAACAGGTATTAAATTGGACGGCTGAGTTTGATATTGAACGAGCGTGCGTAGATACTTGGCGTTGGCAATCTAATAATCCAAAGGGCTATCAATAGTTTTTAAAAATGTAAACTGTAAGGTGTGCATTACGCACCCATAAAAAGACTTAGCCAAAAATGGTGCGTAATACGCACCTTACTTATTATTTATTTGGAATTAAAAATGAAACAACTTATCCTAGCCAGTAATAATAAAGGTAAATTAGCCGAATTTCAAAGTCTATTTGACACTGCCAATTTAAATTTAAAAATTATCCCACAAGGCGAATTGAATATCGCTGATGCCGATGAAACAGGATTATCGTTTATAGAAAATGCCCTAATTAAGGCTCGCCACGCAAGTGATAAGAGCGGACTGCCTGCGATAGCAGACGATAGCGGACTTTGTGTGCCTGTTTTGGGTAATTTTCCGGGCATTTATTCGGCTCGCTATGCCAGCTTAAATGGCGTGGGCGAAAAGGGTGATGATTTTGCCAATAACCAAACTTTATTAAAAAAATTACAGCCATATTTTGATAAGGGTGAGACGGTGGAAGCGTTTTTTGTTTGTGTGCTTGCCTTTGTTCGCCACAAGGACGACCCTTTGCCTATCATCGCACAAGGCTTGTGGCGTGGACAGATTTTAAAAGAGCCGATGGGGGACAATGGCTTTGGCTATGACCCTCTATTTTGGCTGCCCAAGCTGAACAAAACTTCGGCACAATTAGAAAAAAGTGAAAAAAATGCCATTAGCCATCGGGGACGGGCGATGATAAGTCTGCTACAGCAGTTACAGGCGACAATGTGAGTCTCTTTGATATAAAAAGCGTACAGGGGTACGCTTTTTTTGTGGGTGGATTGCGGCTTTTTTGTTCTATGCAAATGTATTAAGTTGTTATATAATCGTTATTTTTTTGTGATGATTGCCGAGTGAATGTAAAAAAGGACGCTTATGAATATTGATTTTGATTACCTTGCCCGTGTGATGGCGTTGGTGGATGCTGCGAAGATTCACGCCTTGGAAATACAAGAAGGGGAAAAAAGTATAAAAATTGTCAAATCGGGCGAGGCGTGTTCTGCTTCTTTGTCCCAGTCTGTGCCTGCTGATAAGGCTGAGGGTGTGCCAGAGGCGGTAAAAGAGAGCGTGGTAGAGGCGATAAAAGGCGATGAGGGTCATCAGATTTTATCGCCGATGTTTGGGACGTTTTATCGCAAATCCTCGCCCAGTATGCCGAATTTTACCGAGGTGGGTCATCAGGTGCAAGAGGGGGACACCTTGTGCATCGTGGAGGCGATGAAAATTATGCATGAAGTCAAGGCTGGCAAAGCAGGTACGGTGCAGGCGATTTTGGTGACCGAGGGCGAGATGGTTGAAGCAGACACGCCTTTATTTGTGCTGGTGTGATTTTAGGGAGAGAGTATGACAGTGCCATTTAAAAAAATTCTTATCGCCAATCGTGGCGAGATTGCCTTGCGGATTATCCGTGCATGCCGTGAGCTGGGCGTTAGTTCTGTGTTGGTGCATTCAGAGGCGGATAAGGACAGTTTGCCGGTGCGGCTGGCAGATGAGACGGTGTGTATCGGCAGTCGCTTGCCAACAGACAGTTATCTAAACCAGCAGGCGATTTTGGCGGCCGCAGAAATGACAGGGGCGGACGCCATTCACCCTGGTTATGGCTTCTTGTCAGAAAATGCACAATTTGCACAGTTTGTGGCGGAGCAGGGCTTTGTGTTTATCGGTCCGACAGCACAAAATATCCGTACCATGGGGGATAAGGTGGCAGCGAAGCAGGCGATGATTGCCTCGGGTGTGCCGTGCGTGCCTGGTTCTGAAGGTGCTTTGCCCGATGAGAGTGACCCTGAGTATGAAAAAAAGCTTCTTGCCATCACAGAAGCGGTGGGGCTACCAGTGATTATCAAGGCGGCAGGCGGCGGCGGCGGACGTGGTATGCGAGTGGTTGAGACCATGGACGCACTGCTTTCGGCGGTGGCAACCACACGGCAAGAGGCGATGAGTGCCTTTGGTAATGGCGTGGTTTATATGGAGCGTTATTTAAAAAACCCAAGGCACATTGAGATTCAGGTGATTGCTGATGAGCATGGCAATGCCGTACATTTGGGTGAGCGGGACTGCTCCATGCAGCGACGCCATCAGAAAGTCATCGAGGAAGCACCTGCCCCATTTATCGATGAAGCGGCACGCCAAAAAATCGGGCAGGCGTGTGTGCAAGCGTGCTTGGATATGGGATACCGTGGTGTGGGGACGTTTGAATTTTTGTATGAAAATGGGGAATTTTTCTTCATTGAGATGAATACACGGATTCAGGTGGAACATCCTGTGACTGAGCTTGTGACGGGGGTAAACCTGATTGCTGAGCAGATAAAAGTGGCGGCAGGTCTGCCTTTAAGTCTTCGTCAAGAGGCGGTGACACTGTCGGGTCATGCCTTTGAGTGCCGTATCAATGCCGAGCATCCGTTTACGCTTTTGCCATCGGCGGGGCGGGTGAGTTATTGTCATTTGCCTGCAGGACATGGCGTGCGAGTGGATAGTCATCTTTATACGGGCTGTGACGTGCCGCCGTATTATGACAGCTTGGTGGCTAAGCTGTGCGTCCATGCGCCCACACGTGATTTGGCGATAAAAAAAATGCGTGCCGCCTTAAGTGAGCTTGAAGTGCAAGGGATTTTAACCAATAAAGCCCTGCATGAGGCGATGTTTTTTGATGAGATGTTTATGGCGGGCGGGGTAAGTATCCACTATCTGACCGAATGGCTGGACAATCCCAGCAATCATCAAGACAAGGAATGAATGATGAACACAACATGGCAAAGTGCTTCTGAGTGTACTTTTGTGCTGTTTTTGGGTGGGGTGATTGACCTTGAAAAACAAAAACAGTGCTGGGCGTTGGCGGATAGGCTTAGGCAGACACCCATAGAGGGCGTGCAGGTTGAAGAAGTGGTGGTGGGTATGAATGCCTTGACGGTGTATCTAAATCTTTACCAATTGCCGCAAGCTTATGAGGTCGGGCGGTATCAGGCGGCTTTGTCAGCTTTTACGGAAGCGTTTTTTCTCACAAATCAAGCACAATCCGCCACGGCGGGTAAGCACGTAAAAATCCCCGTCATTTATGGCGGTGAGCATGGCATGGATTTGCAGGCGAGTGCCAAACTGCTCGGCATGAGCGTGCGGGAGTTGGTGGAACGGCACACCGCTCCGATTTATACGGTGTATTTTATTGGCTTTTTGGCGGGGTTTCCGTATTTGGGCGGCTTGCCCAAGGAGCTTCATTTGCCCCGTCACACCAAGCCACGACTTGCCGTGCCAGCAGGTTCGGTGGGTATCGGGGGTGCGCAGACGGGGATTTATCCTTTGGCATCTCCAGGGGGCTGGCAGCTTTTAGGGCGGACGGATTTGGCGTTATTTGATAAAAATAGCACGCCGCCGACCTTGCTTCAGGCGGGAGATACCTTGCAGTTCGTGGCGGTGGATATTTTGGATTAGGGATAATTATGTTAAAAATCAATACCTTATCTGCAGTTTCCAGTATTCAAGACCTCGGCAGACGGGGGTTTTTAGGGCTGGGTGTCGGACGGGCAGGCGTGATGGACGCCTATGCATTTAGACTGGGCAATGCACTGCTTGGCAATGACGAAAACGCCCCCGCGCTGGAGATTAGCTTGGGTGGTATGAGTGCCACGTTTACCAAGGATACGACATTTTGTGTGGTGGGGGCGACTTTTTTGGCGGATTTAGATGGGCAAAAAATCACCCCCGCCTACCGCACCTTCGCAAAAAAAGGACAGACTTTGACCTTAAAACGCATGACGGGCGGTATGCATGGCTATCTGTGCGTACAGGGCGGTTTCGGGTTTTGTACTGAGCTGGGTTCAGTCAGCTGTGATGTCAAAACGGGGCTTGGTGGACTGGGGCGTTATCTGACAGCGGGCGATGAGCTGCCTTATGAAGCGGGCGTAAAAATGAGCGTGCTTGGCGTGAGTACGGGTTATGGTTTTGAGAAGGCAACCATCATTGATGTGGTAAAAAGCAGTGAGTTTGAGCGATTTGGGCAGGCGGCACAGAAGTTTACCGCACAGCCTTATCGACTTTTGCCTGAAAGTAACCGCATGGGGTATCGCTTCGAGGGCGAGCCTTTGGCATTTGAGGCGATGGAGATGAATTCTCATGGGGTGGAATTTGGTATGATACAAATCCCGCCTGATGGCAAGCCCATCGTGCTGATGGCGGACGCCCAGACCACGGGCGGCTATCCCAAGATGGCGTCTGTGATAGCGGCGGATTTGGGTAGGCTTGCTCAGGTGCGTTTCGGGGCGTTCGTGCAGTTTCGGCTCGTGGAGGCGTCTTTTGCCCTAGAAAAATGGCATGCCCAAAATGCCCACGTTCAGCAAGTTGCCATTACGGCAAACCGATAATAAAAAGGAGTAGCGATTTTGAAGATTGATTTAAATGCCGATGTGGCGGAAGGCTTTGCTTTTGATGAGCCTTTGATGGGTATCGTCAGCTCTGCCAATATTTGTGCAGGATTGCACGCAGGGGGCGTGGCGGATATGATGAAAACGCTGGCTTATGCCCGTGATAATAAGGTTAATATCGGCATACACCCAAGCTATGACGACCGTGAAAATTTCGGGCGTACCAACCACACCCTACCTGCCGAAGAAGTGCGGGCATTGATGTTTTATCAAATGGCGGCAGTGACTTCGGTGTGTCGTTTGTTTGATTTAACGCCAAGCTACGTCAAGCCGCATGGCGCATTGTACAACCAAGCCAGCACGGACGCCACACTGGCGTTGACCATCGCTCAGGCGGTGTATGAGTTTAATCCTAAGCTTGCTTTGATGGGGCTGTCAGGGGGTGAGCTTATCCGTGCGGGCGAGGCGGCAGGCTTGAGAACCATTTCTGAGGTGTTCGCGGACCGCCGTTATAACCCTGATGGCACATTGGTGTCTAGAAGCTTGGATTATGCGTTGATTACGGACGAGGCACAGGCAGTCGCCCAAGTGCTACGTATGGTAAAAAACAAAGAAGTGGTGGCGGTTGATGGCAGTGTGATTTCGCTTGCGGTGGACAGTATTTGTCTGCATGGCGATGGGGAACACGCCTTGGCATTCGCCAAAAAAATTAAAGAAGTACTGATGGAAAACGGCATTGCGATTGGTTAAATGTGCTTAACCATCGGTTTTGATTGTGTTAAAAAACAGCGGGCAGGTATGCCCTAAGGGAAAGTAATGAAAAGTGTGAGTACGCGTTCCGCCATTTTGGGAGCGGCATTTTTAATGGCGACATCTGCGGTTGGACCGGGATTTTTAACCCAAACCGCCACGTTCACTGAAAAACTGGGGGCGAGCTTCGGTTTTGTGATTTTGGTGTCTATTTTGATGGACATCGGTGTGCAGCTGAATGTTTGGCGAGTGATTGCCATCTCGAAGATGAAAGCCCAAGAGCTTGCCAACCTTGTGTTTCCTGGTATGGGTTATGTGCTGGCGGCATTGATTATCATGGGCGGTCTTGCTTTTAATATAGGTAACATCGGTGGGGCGGGGCTTGGCGTGCAATCGATGTTCGGTGTCGACCCTGTGATTGGGGCGTTGGTGTCAGGGGTGATTGCCGTTGGGATTTTTTTAAGCAAAGAAGCTGGGTCGTTGGTGGACAGATTTGCTCAGTTTATGGGCTTTGTGCTGATTGCTTTGATTATTTATGTGGTGTTTAGCACCAATCCCCCATTTGGCGAGGCGGTGGCACGTAGTATCGTCCCTGAGAAGATTGACGCCATGGCGATTGTGACTTTGGTGGGTGGCACGGTCGGTGGTTATATCACGTTTTCTGGGGCGCACCGCTTGCTAGATGCGGGCATTACGGGCAAGGAAAATCTGGCTGAGGTCTCAAAAAGCTCCGTGCAGGGGATTTTACTGGCGTCGGTGATTCGTGTGTTTTTATTTTTGGCGTGTCTGGGGGTGGTCAGCTCAGGTGTGGCGATGATGGTGGATAACCCCGCTTTGACGCCGTTCGTACACGGACTGGGTGACACGGGTCGGATTATCTTTGGTGTGGTGATTTGGGCGGCGTCTATCACCTCGGTGATTGGCTGTGCTTATACGTCTGTTTCGTTTATGACCAATTTTCATGCAGGCATCGCCAAGCATAGCCGCTATGTCATCATCGGGTTTATCGCCATTTCGACATTGGTGTTTGCGACCATCGGACGCCCCGCACAGGTGCTAGTTTTGGTCGGAACGCTAAACGGCTTGGTGTTGCCCATTGCTTTGGTGGTGATTTTATTGGCGGCTTATAAAAAGAACATCATCGGCGACTATCAGCACCCTGTCTGGATGGCGGTGTTTGGTTGGATTGTGGCGGTGGCAATGTCAATCCTGAGCGTGATTACCATTTATAAATATCTAGTAGGTTAAGATGATTGCATTAGACAAATTAGAAAAATTCATCACGATGGTGGCGGACAGCAGACTGGCAGAAGTTAGTATTACGGACGGTGAGAGTAGGCTGTCTGTGGTGAATGCCGTCCAAAGCCTTAAAAGCACCGCCCAAACGGCGGCTTCACACGCTCCTTTGACCGCACAACCAAGCCAGCCACAAGCCGACCCGTCCCACATCATCACTGCCACGGCTGTGGGGCGGCTGTGTCTTGAGGGCATTGACCTAAAAGTCGGTGACAGCGTGGCGGTAGGCGAGGTGGTGGCAGGCGTGCAAGCCCTCGGCGTTTTAACGCCCATCACAGCGGATAAGGCAGGTGTGGTGCGTGAGCTGATGATGGCGGACAAAGCACAGGTGCAGTGGGGGCAGCCGCTTTTGGTGCTTGAGTTGCATTAGGGCTTCATAAAAAGACAGGACATCTGCTTTGTCTTTTTTATTTTTTGTTTATTTTATATAGGAATATTTGGTTATCATTTAAAGGGTATATCAAAGCTTGAGATTTGAAATATTTTATTACAATATATCATTTTATTGGACTTGACATAAATGGATATTTTTTGTAAATTACATATGTAAACTATATTTTATATGGTTTACAGACTGCTATTTTTATTTATTTAAAGGAACTTATTTATGAAAAAGTCAGTTTTACTAGCCTTGCTTTTGGCTATTGTTTCTACTCAGACAGCCCAGGCGAAATGGGGGGGGTTAAAAGACCTTTTAGGTCATTTTGATAGGGCTTTTGATAGAACGGATAAAGTGATTGGTGGTGCGGCATTGGCGGGTGCTTTGCTTAATGATAGAGAAACAAAAGAAGATAGGCTTGATAGAGAAAATAAAGAACTGAAAGAGCAGTTAAATAGAGAATGGGAGAGAGATACTATTGAGATTTGCCGTCAATGCTCAAGACCTGACAGTGATAATGACAGATAATTGATTATATAAAAACTACCGCATTTTAAAAATAAGATGCGGTAGTTTTATTAAAAGGAGGTATCATGGATTTATCAAAACAACCCATCATCGCCATTGGTGATTACCAACTCACTTATCGTCCAACCGAGGAATATTTGGAGATAGAAAAAGCCTTGAGGGATACACATATTGGATTTTATTTTTTGCAAAGAATCAATAGAATTGGTGCGTCTTATGCCTTTATACATATTTTGGTTTATATCTTTAAGGTGGTGGGAGCGTCCTTTGCGGTGGTGTGTGGGGTGTTTTTGGGCTTGATGTATGTGCTTGTTTTGGGTGTGGATTCGTTTTTTGCCAGTTTTAAAATCATTAACCCGAAAAATCCACTACCAAGCATAAACAGAGTGCCAGAGTCCGATGTGTTGGCGAATTGGCTGTCTATGGGGTTTTTAGCTGTATTTTGTGGTGTGCATATTTATCTTTGGCGTATTCAGAAAATCCCTTTTGATTCATCGCAGATGCTTATGTTCAGTGTGCTTATTTTAATGTTGGCAACGCCTTATTACCTAAAACGGTTTATCAAACTTTTATTATAAAAATAAAACCCCCCCCAAAAAACGAAAAAGCTTTTTGGGGGTTTCTTTATTTTAATAGGGTATGTTTAAGATGGTAAATAAAATATGGCACACCGACCACCATAATCACCGCATGAATCAATAAGCTAAAATTCTGCCCGAAGGCATTATCAAATGTGTTGCTGTGGTTAAGATAAGTATTAAAAATCCCGATGGTACTTAAAAAACTAACGCACGCCCAGTCAAATGAACTGATGGCGGAATTTTTAAGATGATCGGGATTTTTTGTGTCGCTGAGTTGATAAGAGGATAATAATGCCCATGAAATAAACGCAATCAAAAATAAAAAAACGCACGCCACCCCGATAATGATATATAAAGAGAACCCCAAGGCGGACATTAAAAACTGTAGTATGGCAAAACACGCCAAAGCGGTTTTTAAGCCTGCCAGTCCACGCAAGAAAATAAAAGCAATGGGGGTGTGGTTTTCTGCTTTTTCAAGGCGAGTAAAATCCTCGTTACTGCGATGAACCAGCTGGTAGCGTCCGAGTATGAAGAGAGGTTTATTAGTGTGTGACATGAGACTACCTTGATGTGCTTAAAAATACCCTTTTTTATTTAAGTAGAAATAATAGGGTATAATCATGGCAAATAACAAAGCATCTGCTGCCATAGAAAGTGGTGCGGTAAAAGGCACGTCCATAACCCGAGAAATATATAAGCGTCCAATGCCAAGCACAGCAAGTAATGCCACAAATCCCCAGTATATAAGCCCAAGCTCTTCGGTGCTTTGGCGTGATTGGGTGGGATTTTTGCTGTTTTTGATGGAAAAATTATCAAGCAGTATCCAAGGGTTAACAAAATAGATGGCAATGAGGCCTGCGATAAGTAGGTAAATGATTTTTTCTGGTATGCCCATCAGTATCATGATTTGCCAGCTTAAAGAGAAAAATCCATAGAAAAAAACAGCTTCGGCTAGTCGGTTGAGGGGCTTGTAAATGTCGGGTAAGGCGTCTCTGGGGTTGGGTCGGTTGCGGCGTACTAGCTGGTAGTCACCCACAGAAAAAAGCGGTCGTTGGTCTTTTTTGGTATTTGCCATGCTTTTTTTCTCTCCGTGTTGTGTCTGAAAGTGATCAAATGGCTATGGCACGCATGCCATAGCACCTGTATTTATCTATTATCTTCCCGTTCAGGTTTACATTGGCGACAGATTTCTAGTGTGTCTTTCCGCTCCCTTTCTTTTCTTTCAGCCACTTCGCGTAAATCTCGTTCCTGTATGTCTCGCTGCAGATTTTCCACTTTTTCGTTGAGTTGATTGATTGTATTATTTAAGTCATTAACTTCTCTTTGGTGTCGGCGTTCAACATATTTATCTGTTATTTCAACCAGAGTTATATATTTGTCATAATGATCAAATCGGTTGCCAATTCTGTCTCTTCCGTCTGTACCGCCCTCATCTCGCTGATATTTAGCCTCCATCATAGCACTGTCTGCATATCTTCCGCTGTAGTGCTCATTCATTCCGTGTAAGTGTCCGTTGGGGCTTGAGGTATTGGCTATTGAACCAGCACCGTTGGCAAAACGGGGGTCTGAAACTTGCGGGCGTTCTGCTTCTTTGCCTGCGGGCATGCCCGCAATGACACCACGGCTTGAGAGTTCTTGGGCGTGGCTGAGGGGCGTTAAGCTTAGGACTAATGCTGCGGCGGTCGCCATCATGGATTTTTTCATAAAAAAGTTCCTTTTGATTTCATAAAAAAATAGCAAATAGCAAAGCAAAAAGAGTGTTGTTGCGTTAAAAATAATAAACAATCGTTTTATGCTTGACAATCACTATTTTGTATATTTTAAGTGATTTATTATTTCTATAATATTTCCAAATGAGGTGAAGAGATTGGCGTGTTACTCGGTTCATTTGGCGGCTTGGCTTGTCATTCTTGATAAAAAAAGTTATAATGTCTGCTTTGTAGAATTTTTTGAGGCATTTTTGCCCGTACAGATTTTTGATTTTAGCGTCAAGTGATTGATTTTTAACAATTTTTTAAGGTAGATTTATGAGCAATCTTGATATTTCGGTGAACAACCTGTCAGAAAAACAAACTCAGCTGACCGTGAAAGTCCCTGTTGCCACCATTCAAAGCCGTGTTGAAAGCCGTATCCGTTCAGTAGCGAAAACCGCTAAGATTGACGGTTTTCGTAAAGGTAAAGTGCCAGTATCGCACATTCGTGCTCAGTATGGTGCTGGCATTCAGCAAGAAGTCATCAACGACACCATTCGTGATACGGTTTTTGAGGCGTTGTCTGAAAAGCAAATCCGTGCGGTGGGCGTGCCGAACATTGATGATGTGAAGCTAGAGAATGATTTCTTGGTGTATCAAGCCACCGTAGAAGTGTTCCCTACCATCGAGGTTCAAGGTCTAAGCGAGATTGAGGTTGAGCGTCAAACCGCTAGCGTGTCTGATGCGGACGTTGATACCATGATTGAAAACCTACAAAAGCAACGCCAAACTTACGAAGTAAAAGAGGGTGAGATTGTTGATGGCGACCAAGCCATGTTCGACTTTGAAGGTTCTATCGATGGCGAGAAATTCGAGGGCGGTACAGCGACAGACTACACTTTGGTGATTGGTTCTGGTCGTATGATTCCAGGCTTCGAAGACGGCATGAAAGGCATGAAAGCAGGCGAAGAGCGTACCATTAAAGTAACATTCCCTGAAGATTATCAAGCCGAAAACCTAAAAGGCAAAGACGCTGAGTTTAAAATCACCGTTAAAGAAGTCAAAGAGCCAAAACTGCCTGAGCTAAACGAGGCATTCTTTGAGCTGTTCGGTGTAAAAGAAGGCGGCTTGGATAAATTAAAAGCCGATGTGCGTAAGAATATGGAGCGTGAGATTAAAAACGCTGCCCGCAATCAAGCAAAACAAGCAGCCTTTGATGCATTGCTTGAAAAAAATGAATTCGATGTACCGGCTGCTATGCTGGCTCAAGAAATCGACCGTCAGCGTCAGATGATGTTGCAGCGTTTTGCCCAGCAGTTCGGTGCGAACCCGAATACCTTTGACAAAGAAATGCTGCCTGATGAGTTGTTCGAAGAGCAAGCATTGCGTGCGGTGCGTTTGGGTATTTTGGTGGGTCGTATCATCGACACTCAAGGCATTACAGTTGACCAAGCACGTGTCGATGAGTTCATCAAAGAAGCGGCTGAAAACTACGAAGACCCTGCTGAGGTTATCGAGTACTACAGCAATGACAAAGAGCAACGTGCAGGCATTGAGGCTGTGGTGCTAGAAGACCAAGTGGTTGATTATCTGCTAAGCCAAGGTAAAGTCACAGAAAAAGAAGTGAAGTACCAAGACCTATTGGCTGCAGCACAGCAGGCGCTATAAGATGTCCTTTTGTCAAATACCCCAAGCTTTTTGGGGTATTTGCGTTTAAATTTTCTTATAATTTGCCATCGTTCAGACTGAGCAAACCTTTGAACAAACCCGAGAATGACAATGAAACACAATCCTTTTTATGATGAAGTTGCCGACCGTTTTCATAGCACCCGTGCAGGACTTGTACCGATGGTGGTAGAGCAGTCTAGCCGTGGCGAACGTTCTTTTGACATTTTTTCCCGCTTGCTCCGTGAGCGTGTGATTTTTTTGACAGGTCAAGTTGAAGACCACATGGCGAATTTGATTGTTGCCCAGCTGTTATTTTTGGAAGCGGAAAATCCCGAAAAAGACATTCATCTTTATATCAACTCCCCTGGGGGCGTGGTGACGGCAGGCATGGGTATCTTTGATACCATGAATTTTATTAAGCCCGATGTGTCAACCATCTGCTTGGGTCAGGCGTGCAGCATGGGGTCGTTTCTTTTGGCGGCAGGAGCGAAAGGCAAGCGTTATGCCTTGGCGAACAGCCGTGTGATGATTCATCAGCCGTCTGGCGGTGCCCAAGGTCAGGCGACGGATATTGAGATTAGTGCTAAGCAAATCCTAAAAATTCGTGAGCGTCTTAACGCCATTCTTGCCGAAAGAACAGGTCAGCCCTTAGAAAAAATTGAAAGAGATGTCGAGCGTGATTACTGGCTGGACGCTGACGAGGCGAAAGCTTACGGACTGGTGGATACCGTGCTTGAAAAACGCCCTGCTGCACTAAAATAAGGAGGGTGTGATGGCAAAAGATGATAAGATTTGTTCTTTTTGTGGTAAGCACGAAAAAGATGTCGAGCGTCTCATCGCAGGGGCGGACGCTAGTATTTGTAATGAATGCATTGAGATGGCGTCAGACCTGTTAACGGGCGATGACGAGGCGCTTAGCGGTGCGGACGCAGGTGAGTGGGCGGATAAAAAACTGCCCACGCCCAAAGAAATCCGTGAGCATTTAGATGCGTATGTTATCGGTCAGGATAAGGCGAAAAAGACCTTGGCGGTGGCGGTTTATAACCATTATAAACGCCTAAAAGTCGGTAGCAAGTTACTAGAAGCGAACAAAACAGAACGTGGCGATGAGGTGGTGGAGCTTGCCAAAAGTAACGTGCTGCTCATCGGTCCGACAGGTTCTGGTAAGACGCTTTTGGCGCAGACTTTGGCAAGAATGCTGGACGTGCCGTTCGCCATGGCGGACGCTACCACTTTGACAGAAGCGGGCTATGTCGGCGAGGACGTGGAAAATATCATCCAAAAGCTCTTATTGGCGGCGGAGTATGATGTTGAGCGTGCGGAACGTGGCATTGTGTACATTGATGAGATTGATAAAATCACCAAAAAAAGCGAAAATGTTTCCATTACCCGTGACGTGTCAGGCGAGGGCGTGCAGCAGGCTTTATTAAAGCTTATCGAGGGTACGGTGGCGAACATTCCACCCCAAGGCGGTCGTAAGCACCCACGCCAAGAGACCATCGCTGTGGATACCAGTAATATCTTGGTGATTGTGGGCGGGGCGTTCGCAGGCTTGGATAATGTGATTTTGCAGCGTACCGAAAAAACAGGCATCGGCTTTAATGCGGACGTAAAAGCCAAAGAAGAGGCGAACATTACCGAGCTGTTTAAGGAAGTTGAGCCTGAGGATTTGATTAAGTTTGGTTTGATTCCTGAGCTTATCGGACGACTGCCGGTCATCGCCACCTTAGAGGAGCTGGACGAAGCGGCGTTGGTGCAGATTTTGACTGAGCCGAAAAATGCCTTGGTGAAGCAGTATCAGTATCTGTTCGGCATGGAGGGGGCGGACCTTGAGTTCGAGCCTGAGGCGTTGACTGCCATTGCCAAGCAAGCCATGAGCAGAAAAACAGGCGCACGGGGGCTGCGTTCCATCATTGAAAATGCCCTGTTAGAGACCATGTATGAGTTGCCAGACGGCAATGCTAAAAAAGTCACAGTCACCAAGGCGGTGATTGAGTCTGGGGATGCACCTAAAACCGAGTGATGAAAAAAACATAAAAACACCTCAAGCACGCCTTGGGGTGTTTTTTTGTGATAAAAATGACCCATCAGTCAAAATGGGGCGGCTTTTGCCTAAAAGCCCTTTTCCTTCGGCGTTATCTTTGCTATAGTGGTGCAGTGGGCATATGCCTTGTTTGAGAAAAGGAGCAAAACATGATTTATAGTGGAAGTCGCATTAGCGTCCGTTTGTTGGAAGACAACATCGCTCAGATGCACTTTGATGCCAAAGACGAAAGCGTCAATAAGTTCGACCAAGCAACCAATGCTGAGTTCGCCGAGGCGGTCACTGCACTCGAAAATGCCAAAGACGTGGCAGGACTTGTGGTCACCAGTGGCAAAAAAGTCTTCATCGCAGGGGCGGACATCACCGAGTTTGTGGGCTATTTTGAGCGTCCGCTTGATGAGATTGAGACTTGGATTTTGGACATTAACCAGACCTTTAACCGTTTTGAGGATTTGCCATTTCCGAAAGTCGCTGCCATTAACGGTGCGGCATTGGGCGGTGGCTGTGAGATGACGCTGGTCTGTGATTACCGTGTCATCGGGGTGTCCGCTCAGATTGGCTTGCCTGAAACCTCATTGGGTATTTTTCCAGGTTTCGGTGGCAGTGTGCGTACGCCACGGGTCATCGGTGTGGATAACGCCCTAGAACTCATCGCCACGGGCAAGCCCCAAAAACCTGCGGACGCTTTGGCGGTGGGTCTGGTAGATGCGGTGGTGGCTGATGAGGCGGTTATCCCTGCGGCGGTTGATTTGGTGAAAAAATGCGTCGCAGGCAAGCTTAACTGGCAAGCACGCCGCACCGAAAAAGTCAGCCCCATTAAACTAAACCCAACCGAACAAGCCATGGCATTCAACTCCGCCAAGGGGGTGATTTTCGCCAAGGCAAATCCCAAGCAGTACCCTGCGGTGGCGCTTGCGGTAGAGACCATCGAGGCACACGCCAATCTTGAGCGTGATGAAGCCTTGAAAATCGAGGCGAAAAACTTCGCTAAGGCTGCCAAAACACCCCAAGCGGCCGCTTTGGTTGGGCTGTTCTTGAACGACCAATTCATCAAAAAACAAGCGAAAAAATACACTCAAAACGCCAAAGACGTGCAGACTGCGAGTGTCATCGGTGCGGGCATTATGGGCGGCGGCATCGCTTATCAGTCAGCGGTGAAAGGTACGCCGATTATCATGAAAGACATCGGTAATGCACAGCTAGAGCTTGGTATGAACGAGGCGACCAAGCTGCTCTCCAAGCAAATCGAGCGTGGCAAATCCACCCCGAAAAAAATGGGCGAGACCTTGTCTCGTATCCGTCCGACCTTGTCTTATGATGATTTTTCTAATGTCGACATCGTGGTTGAGGCGGTCACAGAAAACCCCGCCATCAAAGAAAAAGTGCTGGCGGACGTGGAAAACCGTGTATCTGAGGATACAGTCATTGCCTCTAATACCTCTACCATTTCCATCACCCGTTTGGCGAATGCTCTAAAACGCCCTGAAAACTTCGTGGGTATGCACTTTTTTAATCCTGTACATATGATGCCTTTGGTGGAGGTGATTCGTGGCGAAAAAACGTCCGATGAAGCCATCGCTACCACCGTTGCTTATGCACAAAAAATGGGCAAATCCCCCATCGTGGTCAACGACTGCCCTGGCTTTTTAGTGAACCGTGTGCTATTCCCATACTTTGGGGCATTTGATCTGCTATTAAAAGACGGTGCGGATTTCACCCAAGTCGATAAAGTCATGGAGAAATTCGGCTGGCCGATGGGTCCTGCTTATCTCATTGATGTGGTGGGCATTGATACGGGTGTTCACGGTGCGGACGTCATGGCGGAGGGTTTCCCTGACCGCATGAAGCCTGACTTTAAAGGGGCGATTCGTGCCATGTACGAGGCGAACCGTCTGGGTCAAAAAAATGACGTGGGCTTTTATCAGTACACGCTTGACAAAAAAGGCAAAAAAGCCAAAACGCTCGACCCTGCGGCTGAAGCGGTGGTGGCAAGTGTGGCAACTGCTGAAAAACACGCCTTTGATGACAATGAGATTGTCGACCGCATGATGCTTGCTCTTTGTAATGAAACGGTGCGTTGCCTAGAAGACAACATTGTGGCGACGGCTGCTGAGGCAGACATGGCGATGATTATGGGCATCGGTTTCCCCGCATTCCGTGGTGGTCCGTGCCGTTATATCGACCAAGTGGGCGTCAAAGAATTTGTGGCACTGTGCGACAAATATGCCCACCTTGGCAAGGCCTATGAAGCCCCTGCCATGCTAAGAGAAATGGCAGAAAACGGGAAATCGTTTTATTGATTAAAATGGGTGCAAAATGATTGATTTACCGCCAATGGTGCAAACGGTACTACCGATAATGCAAAGCCTGAACAGTGAACAAAAACTGTTTATTATCAAAAACTTACTTGATGACAATCAAGCAAGCGATGACGGCTCATTGGCGTGGCAAATGGGGCAAAATGTGTTTGGCTCGTTTAAAAGCGGTCAAGGCGATTTGTCTCAAAATGCCAAATCCCTAGTCAAACAAAAAGTTCAGCAAAAATTGCAAGACGATTATGGCAAAAATTCTCATTGATACGGGCGTTTTTGTGGCGTTGTTTGATGGCGATGACAAATTTCACCAAAAAAGTGTGGAATTTATCAAAAACAATCGCAGTCCTTTGATGACAACGCTTGCCAACATTGCCGAAGTCTTGTATTTATTGACCGACAGCAAAACGCAGTACCAATTTTTAAATTGGTTACATTTGGCAAAAATTGACATTGCACCGCTTGGCGGTCGTGAATTGGTCGCCATTGGCGAGCTGATGGTGCGGTACGACAGCGTGCCGATGGACTTTGCTGATGGGTGTTTGCTTTATTTGGCAAATACCCACAAAATCAATCAAATTGCCACCATTGACAGAGATTTTCGCATTTACCGCATTGACGGAAAATACCCATTTCGTCTGCTGATTGATTTTTAATTTATTGATTTTTAAGGAAAAACTATGACAACATTGAATCCTCGTGACGTGGTCATTGTCGATGGTGTGCGTACCGCCATGGGCAAATCTAAGCCGAATGGTATGTTTGCTAATGTGCGTGCCGATAATATGTCCGCACAGTTGATTCGTGGTCTGCTCGCACGCCATGACTTCGACCATAACGAAATCGAAGATGTGATTTGGGGTGTGGTGAACCAGACCTTAGAGCAGGGCTGGAACTTGGCTCGTCATGCGGTGCTTTTGGCGGGTCTACCAAAAACTGTGGGAGGTCAGACGGTGAACCGTTTGTGTGGCTCGTCCATGCAGGCCATTCATACCGCTGCCGCTCAGATTGCCACAGGGCAGGGCGATATTTTCGTGGTGGGCGGGGTAGAGCATATGGGTCATGTCAGCATGATGCATGGCGTGGATTTAAACCCAAAAGCCTCTAAGCACTACGCCAAAGCCTCGAATATGATGGGCTTGACCGCTGAAATGCTCGGACGCTTAAATGGCATTAGCCGTGAAGAGCAGGACATTTTTGGGGTGAATTCTCACAAAAAAGCTTGGGCGGCGACTGAAGCAGGACGTTTTAAAAACGAGATTATCGGTATCGAGGGGCATGATGCCAATGGCTTTTTACAGCTGTGTGAAGTGGACGAGGTGATTCGCCCTGACGCTAATTTGGAGGCTTTCCAAGCCTTGCGTCCTGTTTTCGACCCGAAAGGCGGCACAGTGACAGCGGCGACCGCCTCTGCCTTGTCTGATGGTGCATCTGCCATGCTACTAATGTCTGCCCAAAAAGCGTCTGATTTGGGCTTGAAGCCTCGTGCAGTGATTCGTGGTATGGCGGTGGCTGGTTGTGACGCTGCTATCATGGGCTACGGTCCTGTGCCTGCCACCGAAAAAGCCTTGAAGCGTGCAGGCCTGAGCTTGTCTGACATTCAGACGGTGGAGCTAAATGAAGCGTTTGCCGCCCAAGGTCTGTCGGTATTAAAAGGCTTGGGTTTGTATGACAAACAAGACATCGTGAACCTAAATGGCGGTGCGATTGCTCTTGGACATCCGCTGGGCTGTTCTGGGGCGAGAATCACCACCACACTGTTAAACGTCATGGAACAACAAGACACCCAGCTGGGTCTTGCGACCATGTGTATCGGCTTGGGGCAGGGCATTGCCACGGTCATTGAGCGGGTGTGATTTGTTTTACTCAAAAAAGCCATTTTCAAGAAATTGGAAATGGCTTTTTATATAATAATGGGATAATTTGTGGGGTCTAAGGAATATATGAAAGAACCAAGAAAGCATTCCAATGAGGGTTATATAAAAATGTCAATGCAAATGACAATAAAAATGAGTGTTTTGTGTTTGATTGGTACGCTTGGATTATGGTTATTTATGATGGATATACCTATTCATTGGCGATTTATAATGTCCATGATGGTCTTTATTTTTTCTATGAAAATTGCCATACTCTCTATCGCTATAACAGCCATTATTGCGTGGCTATTAAAACTTAAAAAATGTTTTTGGCATAGAATGATGGCGGGTATTATTTATGGTATGACAGGCGGTGGTATTTTTACATTTTTTGCCTATAAGGAGTGGGGTAAAACGGAAGTGATTAGTGGCGTGGTTGTTATTTTCCTAATTTGCACCATTATCGGCTTTATATCGGCAAGGTTTTTGCCTGATGAATATGACCATCAATCCAAGATTTAATAAGAGTTTGTAGGGAAAAATCGCAATTTACTCCGATGGTTTAAGGGTGAATTTATACCAATTTTAAAACGGCAGGGCATAAACACCTTCATTTTAAACAAAACTTCACGAACTTACACCCCTAAAAAATGCTATAATGACCATATCATTATAATTTTTTGTGTTAGCCTAGGGGAAGTATGCCAACTTTGTTTCATAAAATGATTGGGTGTTTTTTGGCGGCAAGTTTTCTCGGGGTGACTGCCCACGCCAATTTACCAAGCGATGCTTATACAGGCTACTGGGCGATGACCGAGCCTGTTTTGGGGTCTTATGTGGTGGTGAATTTTCGTAAAACTGGCTCAAGCATTATCAGCACTCAGTACCAATTCTCCTGCAACGAGGACGGCAGTTTTTTGCAAACAGGGGCTGTACCGTCAACGCTAAGTCCCTCGGCAGGCGGACTTTTGGTGTATGAGCATGGGGATAGCCGCCCTGCCAGCGAGCTTTCGGTATTAGGATTTATACCGAATGAGGGCTTGATTTTACAACAAAAATTCACCGAAAGACTGTCAGGGCTGCAGTCGGTATTCCCTGAGGGTATGGTCTTTGCCTATGCTTATACGCCCATTTTGCGTCCTTTGTGCGACCTTGAAGAATAAAATAAAAAAGCCATAATAAGTTTATGGCTTTTTTATTTTATGGTATTTGTGCTTAAAAACGTTTATCCACGCTTAAAAAAATGTCTTTGGCGGTTTTGTCATGGGCGAAGTGGCTGCTGTCTTGGCGTTCAAAGCGTAGGTTTAGGGCGGGTGAATAGCCGTGGTAGTGCCAGTTTTCATGCCAAAATTTATGCTCGCTAAAATACAGCGTGTCATGACGCAGAATCCCAAAAATGTCCGCTCCTTGATGGCGGGCACGCCCCACGCCGATACGGTGTGATGAGCCGACACTGCCTGTCCCTACCCCAAATCCTGCATAAATCCGCCAGAGTTTTCGGCTGTCGCTTGCGTCCCTTAGGGCTTCTTCGCCCACCTGCACCCCAAACTCACCATGCCTGATGGCACCTGCATACGTCCGCCCCATACTGATACTGCCGTAGCGGTGCGACCCCTCTAAAAATGGGCGGTCATCATAATATTTTTTTGAGACATCTAGCAGGGCGGACAGCTGCCATGGGCGGGTCTTCAAAGTGCCAGCCAGCCGAAGCCCGTGCGTGTGAGAATACCCTGTCTCGCCGAAGTAGCGTCTTTGCCCATAAGGGGTGGCGGAAAGATGCTGGCGACCATCTTCATAAGAAAAAGAAGTGCCAAGCTCGGTGATAAGGTCGTTATAATCTTTAGCGTTGGGGTAGTATTTGCCGTTTAGGTTGAGTACGGGGCTTATGCTTAGGTGGTCTGTTAGGGGCTGTGGGTGACGAAAACTTAGCCCGTAGCCGACGCCTTGGGCGGTTTTTTTGGCGGGTAGTTGCCAGTGTCCATGCTCGGCATGGTCGGGGGCGTTGTTGACGTTGCGGTCATTTAGGTAGCTTAGGTGAAGCTCGGTTTTCGGGGTGGTGGACAGCGTGGCAGTCAAGGCGGCATTTAGGGCGTCTTTGATATCCTGCGGTACGGTGTCATCTGCTAAAAGCTCACCGATGAGCGTTTTTGCTTGGTGATAACGGTGGTCTGTCAAATAAGAAAACGCCAACCGCATTTTCACAGGAGTGAGGCTTGGGTCATTTTCTAGCATGGCTTGATAGTGGGCGATGGCGGTTTTTGGGCGATTTTCGGCATGGGCAAGCACCGCTTTGGCAAAATTTAACAGCAAAACATCATGCCCTGATGCCTGTTCATATAAGGGGGTGAGTGCGATGATGGCAGGCAGATTGCCCATGTCTATGGCGAGATTTAAAATCTCGGTGAACAATGCCACGTCCGCCAAAAGTGCTGCCTCGTCTAGCGTGCTGGGGTCTGGGGCGGTGTTTGGGCTGTTGTCATGGCTTGTGTTTATGTCGGCGAATGGGTCTTGCCAAGTGTCTGTCGTGGGGGTGAATGCAGGCAAAAAGATGGGCGTGGGCGGATTTTCTGCCAAGGTGCTGGCAGCAGTAGGCAGGCTGGTCATTGAGCAAACAGCCAAAAACATCAAACCAAACGCCAAAGGCGTGCGTATCAAGAAATTCATTAAAAATGCTCTAAGGCGGTTTTAGGTGGGGTGGCTTGCGTTCACTGGGTGTATCTTTTGTCCAGTCTTGTGCTTATAAAACCCAAAAAAACGCCCAAGTGAACTTGGGCGTGTAGGCTTATTTTTTCGCCCCATACGCACCGCTAATGTTGCCTGTGCTGCTGCTGTAAGTTCCGCCAAGTTCGGCGGCGTTATTGCCATAAAAGTGACCGTCCGTGCGGTAGCCTTGGGTGCTGGTGCCTGAGAATTTATTCCCTGAAATGGTGGCGTTTAGGTCGACTTGGGTGGGGGCGAAAATCGTCCCTGTGACGGTTTTTTTGCCGTAGTCGACATTAAAACGGGCGTTGTGCTGAGTGATTCTCGGGGTGTTGGCGTCACTGACCACGTGGGTGGCATTGCCGATGTACACCGCTGTGCCTGTGGTGGGCATGGCGGCAGTGACTTGCCCTTGAGCGAAGAGGTACGGCGTGCCGCTTGCACCCTCTTTGACATAGCCATAACGGGTGTAGGCAAGATTGCTGCTGCCACCGATGCGGGCTTGGTTATTTGCGGTGATGTTAATGTTGTTGCTGGTGAAGCCTTGGGGGATAAAGTCGATGGTTTTGCCGTCAATCACCAGCTTGTTCACGGCTGTGGTGGCGGTGGTTGTGGTATTTGCTCTTGCGACCCCTTGGCTGGTTAAGGCACGGATATTGCCCTGAATACGGCTGTCGGTGGTGGCTGAGACAGTCGGGGTGGCAGGGCTGGTGCTGGCTACGGCGATGGGACTGCCGCCGCCCCCGCCTCCACTACAAGCGCTCAAGGCGAGTATGGTTGCACTAAGTAGTGATAAGTTAAGCAATGTGGTTGTCTTTTTATTGTTCATGGCATTTCCTTGAGATTTGGGTAATAAAATACGGGGGTGAGGTGTGTCGGATTTGGTGAACTGCCCCAAATCCGACAAGGAAAGCTTAATAACGTTTTAAGGTTTTTTCACATCTTAAGCCGCCAAGTTGCCAAGCGGGTATGTGTGACATTTGCTTGATGGTTTCGACTTTTCTTGGGTCGGTACTACTCACCCATTCACGACTATAATGGCAAAATACCATACCGCCTTCAATGGTTGAGTGCGTAAAATTCCAATCTGTCCACTTGCCACTTGGTTTAGAGCCGACCGCACCAAAAGGAAAGGCGAAGGCTTGGCTTGCAACAGCAATAAGACATACGGCTAAAAGTTGTTTCATAAAACGTCCTCCATGTCGGTTGAAAGTAACAATAACCACGTTTTACCACAGATAAACAGGTGTTTATCTGACTTAAAATTAGCATAAATGATTGTGCTTTGCAAGCCTTTTTTAAAAAGAATTAAAAAAAGAAATTGGCTTTTTTTATCATTGCGGTGGTTCATTTTTATAAAAAAACACGCAGCGTGTGCGTGTTTTTTGTTTTAGTTTAGGTGGGGTTTTGTTTTTTATGGCGAATGGACGCCACCACCGAGCCGACAATAAATGCCACACCAATAAGACCTGTGATGATTTCAGGCACGTGGAATTTCATCGACAGGAGCATAATGCACGCCAACGCCCCGATGGCATAATGCGCCCCATGCTCTAGGTAAATGAATTCATCTAGTGTGCCTTTTTCTACCAAAAAGATGGTCATCGACCGCACGAACATCGCCCCGATGGCAAGCCCCAGCATGATAATCACCATATCGCTGGTAATGGCGAACGCCCCGATGACGCCATCAAAGCTGAACGAAGCGTCCAGTACTTCTAGGTACAAAAAGCCTGCCATGCCGCCTTTGGCGATGGCGGTGAGGGGCTTGCTGTCTTTGTCGAACATTGGTTCATCACCGCTGCCTTCTAGCATGCTAGATAGCACATTCACGCCCAGATAGATTAAAATCCCGAAGAAGCCCGCCATCAGTACCGCATTTTCATGGGCTTCATCTACCCACGATAAGGACAAAAGTAAAATCAGCATGGCGACAAAGACACTCATGGCGTCCACTTTGCCAAAGCGTGCCAATTTACGTTCTAGCCAGCCGAACCAATGCACTTCTTTGTCATCAAACACGAAGTTTAAGAACACCAGCAAAAGGAACATTCCCCCAAAAGCGGCAATCTCAGCATGATGTGCCATGAGTTTTTCTGAGTAGGTTTTTGGGTCGTTTAGGGCAAGCTGCACCACCTCGACCATGCCCATGTCAGCGGTCACTGCCACGATGACGATGGGGAAAATAAGCCGCATACCGAACACAGCGATGAGCATACCCACCGTTAAAAAGATGGTTTTCCAAAACTTATCCCAGTGCTTTAATACCGAGGCGTTCACCACGGCATTATCAAAGGAAAGCGAAATTTCCATCAGTGCCAGCACAAGGCAGATAAATAAGGCAGACAGCATGGGGGCGATGCCGCCATGGCTATAACCCCAATAACCCGCCAGTATCAGGGCGGTGAGGGTAAAAAATAGGTCGAATTTAAAATGTTTTAACATGAAACATAACCAATGTGAAAGATAAAATAACCCACAGTCGCTAAAAGGTTTGACAGTAATTAGGCTGCCAAACCAAGTATCGAACAGTGCAGGTGTTAAGGACGATTTGTGAGTCGGTGGTATTTTTCTAAAAGCTCGTCTGTGCTTTCAGGGTATAATGGGTCTTTTGGGATGCAGTCAGGCACGGGGCAGAGCATGGCACACTGCGGTTCATCGAAATGCCCTACGCATTCTGTGCATAAAGCAGGGTCAATGACGTAAATCTCAGCCCCTGCACTGATGGCGTCATTTGGACAGGCGGGTTCGCAGACGTCACAGTTGATGCATTCTTCGGTGATTTTAAGTGCCATGGTGGCTCGCTTTGAATTTTTCTGTTAAGGCGGTCTCGACCGTGGGGGAGACGAATTTATGGACGTCACCGCCCAGCTTTGCAATCTCACGCACAAAAGTCGAGGAGATGAATGAATATTCTTGGGCGGGGGTCAAAAACACCGTTTCAAAATTGCCATCAAGCTCACGGTTGATGTTGGCGAGCTGAAATTCATACTCGAAATCCGACACCGCTCGCAAGCCCCGCAAAACCGCAGTGGCGTCATATTCTTTGCATAGGTTTACTAAAAGCCCCTCAAAGCCGACAACCCGTATGTTTTTTAGGTGGTCGGTGCAGCGTTCGACAAGCCGAATGCGTTCATCGAGGCTAAATAGGGGTTTTTTATGATGACCGATGGCAACTGCCACCACAATCTCATCAAAGAGTTTGGCGGCACGGTTGATTAGGTCGATGTGACCTTTTGTGATGGGGTCGAAAGTCCCCGGATAGAGCAGGCGGCGGTGTGTCATGGTGCAGTCTTAAAGTGAGCGTGACGGTGCTTTGGTGTCTTCTTGGGTTTTTTTATGCCAATAGGCGATTTTCCAAGGTGATTTACCATAAAACGAGCCGTTTAGCTGAGTTTGTTCAATCAAGTATTCTCGGAATTTTAGATAAAATTCGTTGTCGGGCGGTGTCGGATTTTGCCAAAATTCATCTAAGGGCAGCTGACACGCCAGTCTTGGGATATTATACAAGGCACGCCCCATGATTTTTGTGGGTTTTTTGTGATAGATGGATTGTAGGGCGGTGGTGGAGTTGATGGTGACCATGCCACGGCTGTGTTTCATGAGACTGGGCAGGTGCATATCACAGCCATAAAACAGCTGTCCCTCCAGTCCGTGTTCACGGGCGAGCGTTTTAATGAGCTGTCTGTAATTTCTATGCCCACGGTCTAAGGGGTGGTGCTTAAAAATCAAAGCAGCCCCTTTATCGGCATACCGCCCGAAGCTTATCACCACTTCACGGATAAAGTCGGTGACGTCTGCATAGTCACTGTGGTGGCTGATTTGGCTGTCGTTGTGAACTTGTAATGCCACTAAAAAAAAGTTGGCGTCTTTTTTACAAAAGCGTTTTTCTAGGCGTTTATCGGGCAGGTAGCCGAACACTTTTCTAAACAGGGCGATGAGCCATGCCTGTGCTTCTTGCCAGATGGACAGTCCCCGATAGTGGGTGTAGTGCGGATAGCGACTTTGCCCAAAAAACACCGCCACATAATAGATGAGACTGGCGAAGCACAGCCGCCAGAAGCGGTTGTTCGTGTAGGCGGGTTTGTCGTTGGCGAATTCAAGCTGCTCGATGAACTCGGTGTCAAGCTTGGAATAGCCGTTAATGCCGTGTTCTTGCAGGGTGATGTAGTCGGGGCGTAGATAGCCTTCCTCGAAAACGAAAAACGCCGTACCCAGCGTAGTGGTGACGTCCTTGGCGATAGCATGGTGCGGGCGGCAGTCATTGAAGCAGACCACCGCATCGATGGCGTGGTCATGAATGAACTGGGTCAAAAATGCCCCAAAGTCTTCCACCCGTCCCCGATAGGCGGTGGCGGTGTCTTTTTGGCAATAGAAGAGTTCATCGCCTGCGTTGAAGTTGATTTTAAAAACAGTTTTATCTTCGCCTGTCAAAAACCGCCCAAAGCGACAAAAGAACGTCCCCATCTTGCCCTGTAACAGCAAGATACGCTTGTGGTTCATCAGTCGGTGAAAGGAAGAGGCATTCATGACAAGACGGCACGTCCAAAATAAAAATACCCTATTATAACATGGCTTTTCGGGTTTTTGGGGTTAAGATTTGTTGCTAAGATGGCGATTTCTTAACTGCATGAAGCGTTTTTTTAAGCCTTGGTGCTTGGGGCGCTCGGTGGGGTTTTTTAGGGCGTCATCGCCTGTGGTCTTTTTATGGGCGAGGTATTCTACCACTTGCATGGCGCTGGCAATCCCCACTCCGTCAGGCAGGCGGTATAAAGGGTAGGCGATGAGCGTGGCGTGTATGAGCATGGGTAGCGTGAGCGGGGTTTTTCGGTTTCTGCGTGCTTTGGCGGCTTGGTAGGCGGGGCTGTCGCTTTCGATGTCATCGGTCAGCCCGAAGCCTGCATAAAAAGGTAGCCCGTAGCAGACCACCGCCTTGCCCCGAATGAGCGCCTCAAAGCCCGACAGCGAACTTATGGTGTGCAGCACATCACACAACGCCAAGCAGTCATCGATGGCGGTGTCACAGGCGACAAGGTCAGCACAGGCAAGCACGTCGTTTTCGACCACCCCTTGGCGAAGCCCTGCCTCTACGTCAGGGTGAGGCTTGTAGATGATGATATCATCTGGGTGACGGCGGCGGACATCGGCGAGTAAGTCGCTGTTTTTTTTAATCTCGCTTAGGCAGTTTTGGACGGAGGCGTCATCTTCTACTTGCCCGACCACAAGGCGGATTTTGGCGGTGGGGGATTTTTGGCGAAGTACGGCAAGGGCGGCATCAAGTCGAGCAGGCTTACCGACGTTGTATTTGCTCACTTTTAAAGCGATCAACCTTTCTGCCAGTGCGGTAGCATGGGCTTCTTCCTCGGCATCGAGGGTGGTAGTGGCAAGCAGGGTTTCAAGCGTGCTTGGGGTTTTGGCATTATAATAAATCCCAAGGCGGTCAACCACTACCGACAACGGCGGCAACAGTGTCGCCCCCAGTCCATGTGAGCGGATAAAGCCATCTTCCATACAAAAAATGGGCGTGTCTTGGTAAGCAGGCCTGCCTGCCAGCTCAGTTTTTTGGGTAAGTCCCCAAGCGATGATGGCGGTGTAGTCTTTTTTCTGGTAGGGGGTTTTCGGGTTTTTTAGTTTTTCTTGGACAAAGAGTGGCATCGCCCCAAGCCAAGGCGAGCGGGGCTTTAAGGTTAAATTCGTTAAGGGCGTTTCTAAAAATGCCCGCACAAAAGGCGACTTCCAGCGTGAAAAATGATACGCCAAAAACACGCCATGAAAAGACTGGGCGTGCTGTTTGTTTCTGATGAGATAATCAAGGGCGGTGTCTAGCGTGCAGGGGGTCTGACAGCGTCCGTGGTAGATAATGCCCATGCTTGCGGGGTCAGCATAATAACTGTAGTCCAAATAAGCGGCATAAAACAGCTGTAGCACGGTGGCGGACGGCAGGGCGGTGGTTTTTTTGATTTGCCAAAGTGCCTGACGCCGTGTTTTTACGCTGTCTAGTAGGGCTTTTGGGGCGTGACTGTCATCGGTCAGCCCAAAACCTGAATACCACGCCACTCCGAAGCAATGCACCGTCTTTTTTAATAATAACCCCTCAAAGCCCATGTGACTACTTACGGTATAAAGAGCGTCCGCTTGGGTGATAAGGGCGATGGGGTTGCAGGCGTCCGCCAAGAAAAATATCCCCTCTGGCAGTGTTTCTTTTTTAAAGTAGCCACGTCCTGCGGGGTGAGCTTTTACCCAAAGGTTATGCGTGGGGTAGGTTTTTTTTGCCTGCTCAAGCATAGCAAAAAAGTGGTCTTTATCTGCCCCTGCCCCCGTGATGGAGGCGTCATTTTCGACTTGGTCAATGATAAGCACGTGCGGTCGGTCGTTGCCTGCGGTGGCGGACAAATCGGGGGCGACGCTTGTGTGGTTGTATTTTGAGAGGCGGTGTTTTAGGATTTTTTTTATGAGTGGGCATACCGTATCATGGTCTTTTTCTTGCCAGGTCGCCATGCGGTGAATGATGTCATATTCTAGGCGTGATGGGGCGGACAAATCAAAATACACCCCCAAATCATCAGCAATGTAGCTTAAGGCATAACGGCTGTCTGTGCCGCTGTCGATGGAGCGGATAAAGCCATCTTCTAAGGTAATTAGGGGTAAATCAAGCCGAGATGCCGCTGCCTTGGCACGAGCAAAGCTCGGTTTTCTACCCCAACCTGCGATGGCGGTGCGTCCGTTGTCAGTGTCTGTATCACCCAAAGGCTCAGTGCTAACCCCAAGCGTCTGCCCAAGCAGGGCGTTGTTTTTTAGAATGCCTGCGGTACAAAGGAGTGCGTCAATGCCAAGGCGGTGCAAAAGCTTACCATCGGTGAGTGAAGGCAAGCTTGGCGGGAGGGCTTCTTTTTTCACAGGCGGATAATCACACTGGCGGCGACGGCCATTTGATATAAAATCTGTGAAATGCCCCGTGCCACTTCCACACGCCGTGTTTTCACTTTTGGGAGTACCATGATTTCATCGCCTGCTTGTAAGCGGTAGGCGGTATCGACCACACGGCTCTCGCCATTTTGGTGAATGACGAGGATTTCTTTGTCATCGGCATTATCCCCGAATCCGCCTGAGCGTGAGATATAATCCCCGACTGTAAAATCAGGGTTAAAGCTTAATGCTCCTTGTACGCGCACTTGTCCGTTCACAGTGACAACGGAGCTATGCTCTGGAATGTGAATGATGTCGCCTTGTTGTAAAATCACGTCCTGCCATGCGTTATCCGTCATGACGAGGCGTCCTTTCGGGGAGACGTTTCTGGCTTTGGCGATGAACTCTTTGATGAGCTGGGCGTCCGCTTGGCGTAGCTCGGCTTCTTCACGGGTGATGGACTGTGAGGTCAGCGTCATCTCTTCTAGCTGGTCGAGTGCGGTATTGATGGCGTGCTTTTGTTGCTCAGCGATGGCAGGGCGGTATAGGCTTAAGGCGGAAATGTTAGCGATACTGCTTGGTTCAAGCTGTTCTATCACGTCTTTTAATTTTGCTCCGTACGGCAAAATCACCGCCCCATTGCCTTTATGCGCACCAGTGACTTGCACAGCAATCGAGCCTTGGTGGCGGTCTGAGGTGACCACCAGTGTGTCACCGTTATTCACAGGGACGCTGCGGGCTTCGGTGAGGTTATAATACTCAGAGGTCTGCGTGCGTCCGCCTGCACGGGTGATGGCGATGTTAGTGGCGTCCGCTTTTGGGCTTGCCACTGCTAGGACGTCTCCCACGGTCAAATCATTGACATTGAACTCGAAAATGTAGGGGTTGTTGACTTGCCCCGTGATGCTAAAGGTCTTTTTTTGGGGGGCGACGGTAATGACGTCACCATCACGAAATGCAAAAGGCGTCAGCCGTCCCATGATTAAAAAATCATATAGGTTGATTTTTTGGACTTCTTGCCCGTGGCGGCGGATACTAATGTCAATGTAGCTACCGCTTTTTGGGTTCACGCCGCCTGCACGGTCAAGATAAGACAGTACGCTGTCGGCTGCCAGCCCACCGTAGTAACCGGGTTGATTCACAAAGCCTGTTACAAAGACTTTCACAGGCTGAGCGTCTTCCAAGGAGGCGTACACCCCGACATTGGAGCGGTAAATCCGAGACACGGCCGACTGAATCACTGACTGTAGCTGTCCATTTTGGACGCCTGCCAGTCTGACAGGTCCGACATTCGGCAAAAATATGTTGCCTTGGGGGTCAACCGTGCTGGTGGCGGCGTATTGGTATGCACCCCACATACGGATTTGGACATTGTCGCCTGAGTTAATGACGTAGCTGTCATTAAAGGTCGAGCCTGAGGTGGTGGAAAACGCCCCACGGAATAACTGTTCCCCAAAGATGCTCAAGGGGGCGGCGGTCGGTTCGTTGCTTGGGCGGTACTGGCTGCCTGTGTGTAAAATGGCGTTACTGCCAAGGCTTGCGGCGGCGACAGCTTCGGCTTGCGTGGCTTCGGCAGGGGTTTGGGCGGTGTTTATGGCGTTAACCGCCAGTCGCCCTGTGTTGTTGGCAGGGGTGGCAAAATTCATGCTTGCTGTGGCGTTCATCGCCAAAACCAGTGGGCTTATCGCCAATAAAGCAAAAGACGTACGTTTCATAAAAAATCCTACAAAAAAGCGGTTATTTGCTGTGGTCACGAATCACCGCCAGCATGAGCATGGCAAAGCCATAAATAATCAGCAAAATCAGTAAGCTGGTAAATAGCACATAGCCAATCCGTGGATAGGTTGCTTCGCCGGCTTGGTGTGGCGAGGCGATGACCACCAGATTTTTCATTTTTCTGATGGATTCTAAGCGGGCTTTTTCGACCGATGACAGCGACATTTTATACAGTTCATTGGCGAAATCCACGTCTGCTTTTATGCTCTCAAAAGTCATGGTTTGGGCGTTTAGGCGGCTGCTGTCGGGGGAGGTGAGCTTGGACTGTTCGTCACGAATTTGTTTTTCTACCGCCACAATCTGACTTCTTAGTGCCACCACCTGCGGGGCTTCTGGATTTAGATAGCTTAACAGCTGACGCTCTTCGGTGCGTAAAGACGCAAGCTGTCCTTGTAGTCCTGAGATGATTTGATTGACCATTTGGGCGTTGGCTTGCGGGTCGAAAACTTCGTTATTATTTTGGTAGTCTAAAAGGGCAGCTTTGGCGTCAGCAAGGCGTTCTTCAGCCTCGGCAAGCTGCTGCTCAGAGAACAACATCTGCTCAACGGCGACATTTTTAGAGAGGCGGTTCACAAACTGCTCCGACTCCACTAAAATCGCTTGGTTTAAGGCAAGGGCAAACTCAGGACTAAAACCTTCGGTCTTCACCGTCAGCACAGTGCTGATGTCATCAAGCTCGATTTTTACCCGTTTTTTGAAATACTCCCTTAAGGCTTCAGGCGTGGGGTCGGCGTCCAGTTGGTAGATGAAGTCGCCGTTGTTTGGGCGGTAGTGGGTTTTTAGGTTGAATTCTTTGTCCAAGCGTTCAATCATGTCATAAGACAAAATGTACTCGGTCAAAAACAGGGCGTCTTCTTTGCTGGTGGCGTTCACACCCAGCAAGGCAGAAATGCCGCCTGAGGACATGGGCTGGTCGCTGACCTGCTTAATCACCATGCTGGAGGTGGAGACGTAACGGGGTGCTGCCACAAAGCCTACATAGCCTGCGATACAAAACCAAGGCAAGAGTACAAGGGCAACAAACAGCCAAAGACGCAGGCTTTTTTGTTTATTTTTTTGCTTGGTGGACATGTTCTTTATAAACCTCGATGGCTTCTTTGGTGTCGGTAAAGACGTGGGCGGTTTGATTCATTAGCACGATACCAATGTCGCAGTTGCGTTCTATGTCGCCTAAGTTATGCGACACCATCAAAAATCCTGCCTGCTCACGCCGAGCTTGTAAAATTTCTTCGCTGCGTTTTCTAAAGGCGGCATCACCGACCGCCCCCGCTTCGTCCAGCATATAATAATCAAAGTCGAAGGCTAAGGACAGCCCGAAGGTCAGCCGTGCTTTCATGCCCGATGAGTAGCTTTTTACGGGCATATCAAAGTATTTACCAAGGTCAGCAAATTCTTGCACGAAGCGGATTTTTTCATCAATAAAATCACCGCTGGAGTACAGTCTGCACACGAAACGCACGTTTTGGCGACCTGTCAGACTGCCCTGAAAACCGCCTGCCACCCCCACAGGCCAGCTGATGGTGCTGTCGGTGATGACCTCGCCACTGTCAGGCTCGTCCAGTCCGCAGATGATGCGTAGCAGTGTGGATTTGCCCGCACCGTTTCTGCCCAAAAGCCCGACGCTTTGTTTGTCCTCGATGACAAGATTTAAATCACGAAACAGATAATGACGTCCGTGCGGGGTCATAAAGGATTTTGTGATGTTATTGATGTGTATCATTAGCGACTTCTGATTAAATCTTTTTCAAAGGCTTTATATAAAAGCAGTCCAAAAAAATTCACCGCCGCCGTCCATTTGACAAAATACCAAATATCAATGTGATAAATGGGATAAGT
Organism: Moraxella sp.; assembly: GCA_030525705.1. GTDB lineage: Bacteria > Pseudomonadota > Gammaproteobacteria > Pseudomonadales > Moraxellaceae > Moraxella. Next base: position 7,746 of record JAUNEE010000008.1, on the reverse strand, counting down.
CGGTGACAGGGCATGACGCATAAGCTCAATGTTATGAATGATGGGGTTATATAAAAGATAGCTTAAATACGGCTCAGGCACGATGTGAATGGAATAAATAATGCCTGAGACAAGATATAAAATGGTGAAAAAAATGCTTAAAAATTTACTAATTTCACCGCCATAAAAGCCCACAATCATCATAATCAAGGCAAAGCCAACGCTAAACAAAAATATCCCAGCCCAACAAAAAAACACCACGTGCAAGGCGGAGATGCTAAAGCTTAGCCCAAAAAACAGCCACATAATGCCCAAAAGCAGCCAAAACGTAAAAAAGTAGATGATAAGTTCTAGCAAGCACCGTGCCAACACCACATCGATATGACGCACCGCACGGTACATGAGCAGTCCTTTGTTCGCCTCCACTGCACCCAAGGCACGGGTGGCGTTTCTTTGGAACATAAAAAACGGAATAACCCCCGCCACCAAAAATAACGGGTAGGTCATGCCGGGCAGCACTCGGTTCATAATCGTCCCGAAGACCACAAGATAAATCACCACCTGAAGCCCTACTTCTAGGGGTGCCCACAGATAGCCTAGGCGATAACTGCCAAAACGGGTCTGCATCTCACGCATAATTAAAGCGTGCAACGCCGCCATCATCACAGCCAGTCCGCTGCGGCGTTTTATGGGGCGATGAGGGGGCAAGGAAATAGACATGGTGGTTTTAATGGTTTAAAAAATAGTGATATTTTATCATGTTTTTAGGGTGTATTGAACTTTTATATTTTTTATGTCAAAGCCCAAAAAACCCACCTGCGTATCCATTTGTCATGGCGTATCGGCGTGTGTCACGTGGATTTATTTAAAAATGCCCCATGACGCAGCTGCCCGTTGTCTTGGTGCAGTGTGGCAAGATAGGTCAGTGTACCATCGACAATGACATCATGCAGGTCGGGGCTAAGCTTGCCGATGAGCTTTTGGTGGCGTAAAAAAATCAGCCATGTGTTAATGACGTCAGATTCGCAGTAGGTGCAAAGGGTTTGCCAGTCGCCTTGTTCAACCAATGGCACGACCATCGAACCGTCAATGTCCTGCTTGCCTGCAAAACCGCATAATGCTGCCACTGTGTCTAATTTTTGGCGGTTATAGCCGTTGTAGGCGGATAATTTATCCATCAAATCAATATGGCTGTCACTGTAGCGGTTTAGGTAGCTTTGGCGGTTTTGGTTGGAAAACAGCCGTGGGGCGGACAGCCCGTGGTGCATGGCACGATACATCAAAACAGGCAAATCAAAACCACTGCCATTCCATGTCACTAAGGTGGGCGGGGGCGATTTTTCAAAGGCGCGAAAAAAGGTGCTTAGAATCTCTGCTTCGTCCAGATTGTCTAGACTTAGGGATTTTAAACGAAAATCTTGCGTATCTAGATTGACCCATAAAAAAGACAAACAGGCGATTTTATGCAAGGGCAGCTGCATAAAGCTGTTTCCAACTTCCGCCTCTCTCATCGCGGTCAAGGCGGTCAACGCCTCAGCGTCTGGTAGGTCTTTTAAGGCGGGGTGTAGGCGTCTGCCCGTCACAAGGTCGGGTATGGTCTCTATGTCAAAGATTAAAAAAGGTACGCTCATGCGTCCGTCACTCCGAACAGTCCTGTAGATAGATAACGGTCACCTCTGTCGCAGACGATGAACGCCACGACAGCGTCAGGGTTTTCTTGGGCGATTTTATGAGCCGCCCATGCTGCACCGCCGGAGGAGACGCCACAAAAAATCCCCTCTTCACGGGCAAGTCGTCTCATGGTTTTTTCGGCATCGATTTGTTCAATGTCAATGATGACATCAACCAAGCTGGCATCGAAAATCTTCGGCAAATACTCAGGCGGCCAGCGGCGAATGCCTGCGATGCTCGCTCCCTCGGTAGGTTGCAATCCGATAATCTGGACGTTCGGCTTTTTTTCTTTTAAGAATTTGGCGACGCCCATGATGGTGCCTGTCGTGCCCATGCTGCTGACAAAGTGGGTGATTTTTCCACCTGTCTGTTCCCATAGCTCAGGGCCTGTGGTCAGGTAGTGGGCGTTTTTGTTGTCGGGGTTGTTGAATTGGTCAAGTACCACGCCTTGTTTGTCCGCTTGCATTTGTAATGCCAAATCCCGTGCTTCTTCCATGTTTTCTACTTCGATGAGCGTTGCTCCGTAAGCACGCATGGCGTCTTTTCTTTCTTGGGTGGAATTTTTTGGCATGATAAGGGTCATTTTATAACCTTTCATGGCGGCGACCATGGCAAGGGCGATGCCCGTGTTGCCGCTGGTGGCTTCGATGAGTGTGTCACCCGCCTTGATGTCGCCCCGAGCTTCTGCTGCAGTAATCATATTAAAAGCGGGGCGGTCTTTGACACTGCCAGCGGGGTTGTCGCCTTCAAGCTTAGCAAGCAAGGTGGCGTTTGTGTCTTGTCCGAAGCGGCTTAGTTTCACCAAGGGGGTTTTGCCGACGCAGTTAGCCAGCGTGACATAAGCGGGGGTGTGGGTCATGAGAACTCCCAAACAACGAAAAATTGCTTGATTATATCATGAGCTTGGGCGGATTGTTAGGGTGCGGGCGTTTATTTGCCTTATTTTTAGGGGGCTTTGTCGTGTTTGGAGCGGTATCGGGGGCTTTGTGGGTGGGTGGTTTTTATTTGTCAAGGCGGGGCATCTGTTTGGTGGGTAAAAGTGTATCTTTGGCGGGCGTATCTTTGGTAAAATATCATCAGAAAATCATAAAAAAGGTGGGTTATGTCAGAGCAACGCCGTCAGGGTCTAAGAAGTGCCTATGGACAGCTGATTTTGATTGTGTTTTTGCCGATTGCGATTTTGGCGTCCGTGGGGGCGGTGTTGGTGTTTTTTGAGACCACACGGGCGATTAAGTCTGAGCAAGACGTGCTGGCACAGGCGGCACTCATTCGCTATGAGCCTTTTGTGCGTCCTTTGTTGCCGTCTTTGAGCGGTGAGGATTATGCCGTCCTCCAAGACCGTATTAATGAGATGGGCATTAACGGCATGACGGAGGCACTGTCGCCCTCGGAGTCGGTGGGCAGTATCGGTAGACGTTATATGTCTGAGCAAATGTACCGTGTGCAGTCTGAGCAGCACGTTAAGCGTATCGGGATTTTAGATGCTAAGGGCGTGCCGATTTTAGGCGTGGGCTTTCGACCTGATGCACCGTGGGGGCGGTTCGATGTTACTGCCGATGGCATTTGGCGACAACGCACCGAGGTCGGCACGGCATATGGTATGCCCATGTATGCCACCATTAACGGTACGCAAAGGCGGTTTTGGCTGTTCGTGGATATGGATAATGAGCCTTTGGTGATTGCGCGTTACCGTATTTTATTGGCGCTTGCCATTACGGGGTTGACCACCATGCTGCTGCTTCTTTTGATTTTAAATCTGTATTCTAAGCGGTGGATTGCCCCGATTTATGAAATGCGGTTGCACCTCCAAAAAACCGAGGCGGACAACCTAAAAACCCTAGCCACCCGTAGCGATGGTGAGTTTTATCTACTCCAAAAAGAACTCAACGCCACCCTAAAACGCCTAAACAGCAGCTTTAGCGACCTAAAAACTCACAGCGAGCAGACCGAAGCGGACTTGCAGCAGGCCTTTGATGAAATGGAAATCCAAAACATTTCCATCAGAAAGGCGCGTGACGTGGCGTTGCAGGCGAGTGAAGCGAAGTCATTGTTTTTAGCGAATGTCAGTCATGAACTTAGAACCCCATTAAATGCCATCGATGGGTTTATTAACCTGTTATCCCGTGATGGCAAGCTTGACAGCAAGCAAAGCCTGTATGTGCAGACCATTAAAAAATCCTCAGCACACCTTTTGGCACTCATTAACGATGTGCTGGATTTCTCGAAAATCGAAGCAGGCAAGCTCACCTTAGACCAACAGACCTTTAACCTTCATGAGGCGGTGTATGAAGTGGCGGATATGCTCTCGCCCACTGCCTTTGATAAGGGGCTTAGAATGTCGGTGCTGTATTATCAGGACGTGCCAGAGGAGCTGTTGGGGGATAAACTGCGGGTGAAGCAGATTTTGACGAATTTACTTGGCAATGCCCTAAAATTCACCGAAACGGGCAGTGTTTCCATCAAGGTCGAGCTTGCCGATGAGCCGTCAGGGGTGTTCGTGGATATTTCTGTCATCGATACAGGGCGGGGCGTGGATAAGCACACCCAGAGTATGCTGTTTCAGAGCTTCGAGCAAGGCGACATTTCTGTGACCCGTCGTTATGGGGGGACAGGGCTTGGACTGGTGATTTGTAAACAGCTGACGGAGCTGATGGGCGGTCAGATTGGCTTTTTTGACAATCAAGCCATCAGTGCAGAAAAATCAGGCGCGACGTTTTGGTTTCGTTTGCCATTGAATACCAAGGCGGATTTGCCCTATGAGCCTGGCGTCCTGCCTTTGCCTGCGGTGCGGTTTTTGGCGTGGGTGAGCCATCCCTCATCTGCGGTGGTGTTAAATGCCAGTTTGGGTGGGTCAGCGGTGTCGCTGGTGTTTGCCAGAAGCTTTGCACATTTGTTAGAAATGCTGACCGAAGACAGCAGTTATGATTGGGTGTTGGTGGACAGCTTTGGACAAAAAGGCGACATCACTGCTTTATTAAAGCAGGTGCGTTTGCATTATGCAGGTGAGCTTTTAGTGATGGGCTATGAGGTGGGGCTGGATACTCGGCTGTTAGAGGCGTATCAGGCGGCGGCTGTGTATGAGCCGTTAAATCGCCGTCAGCTTTATGATATTTTGGTGCATAAAACCACAGACGTGCCTGCTGTGTCATCTTCGTGGCAAGGGGTGCGGGTGCTGGCGGTGGACGACCACGCCCCGAATCTTTTGGTGCTGGAGGCGTTTTTGGCGGAGTTTGGGGTGACGGTGGTGCAGGCGGATTCTGGCTTTGCTGCCATTGACATTATGACAGCGGTGTATGAGGGCAGAACAGGCGAGCGTATTGATTTGATTTTTATGGACATTTCTATGCCAGTGATGAGCGGTCTTGCGGCGGCGACTGCCATTCGTAAGCTTGAGGCGGCACATCATGCCGCTGCCATTCCTATTATTGCTTTATCTGCTCATGGATTTGATGAAACGGCGGCGTTAGAAAAAGCGGGCATGAATGATTATGCCAGCAAGCCCATTTCTCATCATGAGCTGTCTTTGTTATTACAAAAATGGCTGCCAAGTCGTCATGATGTCACTTCGCCCTTAGCAGAAAATCCGTCTGCCGTTAGTGCGAGGACGGCGTTGTCTTTTGAGAAAAATACAGAGCAAGCCACCGCAGGCGACTTTTTAGAACCCTTGTCATCAGATGAAACAAGGGGCGAAGCGGTCGTTTTGCCTGTGGTGGATTGGCAGGACGCTTTGGCACGTGCTTCGGGCAAGTCGGCACTCGCCAAACAGCTTTTGGGCATGATGATAGACAGCGTCATGGACGAGAAAATCGCTCTAAGACGTGCATGGGCAGATAAGGATAAGGCTAAGCTGTCGGACGTTGCACATCGCATTGTCGGGGCGGCGCGTTATGCGGGCGTGCCAGCACTGCGGGCGGCGGCGGAGCGGTTTTATACCAAAAGCTTTACAGGGCGTGATGACAGCAGTGCAAAAAGCTTTAGTGAGCTAAAACCTGATTTTTTGGTCTTGATGGCGGCATTAGATGATTTGATGGCGGTGGATTTGGCGAGTATAGACGTTTAATCACAAGACTTCTTGCGAAATTAGAAAAACAAACGGAAAACCGTTCGCCCTTAAGCTATGTCTACGGGTCGGTTTTCCTATGGCTTGACAAGTTCACCACAAACGCAAAACCGATTTTTGTAAGAGGAGGTTTACAGAAACTTAAGTACAGAAGCTTAAATATAGAAGTTTGGTGTGGGCTTTGATGTGGGGCGTGTCAGCTTGCCATAAAGCCAAAAAAAGAAAACCGCTTAAAACCACTCATAACAGCCTGCCTTGCTGCCATGATTTTCCTGCTTTTTGGCGGGCTTGGGGCAAAGAAATATTTGGTTTATGGACGGTTGTATATAGGATAAACATAGGATAAATGGTACTTTTGTGGATTTTCACGATAAAAGAGATTTGATAACGCCATAAAAGCTGTTAAAATAGATAATTTGACTATTTTGCTTAAAATTTAGAGCGACCATGACTGACTTAGCCAATATCCGTAACTTCTCCATCATCGCCCACATTGACCACGGCAAATCGACCCTTGCCGACCGTTTTATTCAAGTTTGTGGCGGTCTATCCGAGCGAGAAATGCAAGCCCAAGTCCTTGACAGTATGGACATTGAACGAGAGCGGGGCATCACCATCAAGGCTCAATCGGTAACGCTTTATTATAACCACCCAAGTGGCGAAAAGTATCAGCTCAACTTCATTGACACCCCCGGACACGTGGACTTTTCTTATGAAGTGTCTCGTAGCTTGGCGGCGTGCGAAGGGGCTTTGCTTGTGGTGGATGCCGCCCAAGGGGTTGAGGCTCAAAGTGTGGCGAACTGCTACACCGCCATTGAGCAGGATTTGGAAGTCTTGCCTGTTTTAAATAAAATTGACCTACCGCAAGTTGAGCCTGAGCGAGTGATTGAAGAGATTGAGGATATTATCGGCATTGAGGCGATGGACGCTCCCCGAGTCTCTGCCAAGACAGGGCTTGGCATTGATGAGCTGCTACAAGTCTTGGTGGAAAAAATCCCAGCCCCTGTTGGCGACCGTGATGCCCCTTTACAGGCACTCATCATTGACAGCTGGTTTGATAATTACTTGGGCGTGGTGTCTTTGGTGCGAGTGCGTGAGGGCGAGGTCAAGACAGGCGATAAAATTTTTATTAAATCCACAGGCGAAAGTCATTTGGTAACTTCCATCGGTGTCTTTACGCCCAAACGCCTTGAAACCAATATTTTGCAAGCGGGCGAGGTGGGTTTTATCATTGCAGGGATTAAGGATATTATGGGGGCACCTGTGGGCGACACGATTACTTTGGCAAAAACGCCAGAGGTGGACTCCATTGCAGGCTTTAAAAAGGTAACTCCGCAGGTCTATGCAGGTATGTTCCCCATTGATTCAGCCGATTTTGAGAAGTTTCGTGAAGCCTTACAAAAATTACAAATCAACGATTCTGCTCTATTTTTTGAGCCTGATACCTCAGAAGCTTTGGGTTTTGGTTTTCGCTGTGGCTTTTTGGGTATGCTGCATATGGAGATTATCCAAGAACGACTTGAACGAGAATATGACCTTGATTTAATTACCACCGCCCCATCGGTGATTTATGAAGTGGTTAAGAAAAATGGCGAGATTGTCTATGTGGACAACCCCTCTCGTTTGCCTGATGCAGGTTTAATCCAGGAGTTTCGTGAGCCGATTGCCAGATGTCATATCCTAGTCCCCCAAGAATATTTGGGTAATGTCATCACGCTTGCCATTGAAAGACGGGGTGTGCAGGTGGATATGAAGTTTATGGCTCGTCAAGTGCAGGTGGTGTTTGATATTCCAATGGGCGAGGTGGTGATGGACTTTTTTGACAAATTAAAGTCGGCAAGTCGTGGCTTTGCCTCCCTAGATTATGGCTTTGAACGCTATCAAGCCGACAAACTCTCACGAGTTGATGTGCTAATCAATGGCGAAAAAGTGGACGCTTTGGCGATGATTTGCCATCAAGAACACGCAAGACGGCGTGGCAATCAGCTTGTGGAGAAGATGAAAGAGCTAATCCCAAGACAGATGTTTGATGTGGC
>JAUNEE010000059.1 GCA_030525705.1 Moraxella sp. | reverse complement strand
AACCGGCGTGGGTTTGTAGCCCACCGAGAGTTCGAATCTCTCAGCTTCCGCCATATTGAAACCCTGTAAGCCTTTGCACATAAGGCTTACAGGGTTTTTTATTTTATCTACTTTTTATGCATGGGCTGAGGTGTAGTCATTCTAATATAACACCAAGAAAAATAGCCCCAATTATCAAAGTTTAGCGATGCAAAAGAAATTCATGCATGGGTCAAACATGGGCTAGGCAGCCAAAATCCGACGAGACAACCGCTCCAAAATATGCTGACTATCCTCAAAAATGAGCCGCCCATAATGCCGATGAATCATTTGCGTACTGGCATGCCCTAGCTGACTGGCGAGCCAGTCCGCCGTCACCTCCCCTGTCGATAATACCTGACTGACGTAGGTATGTCGCCCATGGTTTAAAGGTCGAAAACGCACACAGCAACGCTTTAGGTGAGACCGCCACCGCCCCTCCACTTGCTTATAACTTAACAGTTTACCTTCCTCTTGCCACAGCCATTTCAGACGGACGGTATTTATTGTGCAGTTATCTCTTTCTACCACCTCTACACGTCTTGCGGGGCAGTCACAGACGGCTTCCATCTGCTCTTTTAGAGCTTGAAGTACGATGGGCAATAGCATCACCTCTCTTTTTCTGCGGCGGTTTTTTGTGGCTTTTACCACGCCATCAACAATCCCCCGTTTGACATACAAGCACCCTCGCTCCAAGTCTACATCTTCCACCGCCAACCCCAAAAGCTCATGAGTTGATAGTCCACTATACAGCATAACCACCCACAAAGCATGGTAACGACTTTGTTTACTGAGAATTTTTGTAATTTCTGCCTTGTTATAGGGGTCTATTTCCTTTGGGTCACTTTGGGGCAGTTTAAGATAAGTGGTTGGGTCGCTTACCTTTTTTCCTCTTGCCCATCTTTGCCACACTGCCCGCCATAAGGCGATGAGTTCTTTTATGGTTTTTAAACTCAGTGTTTCTTTCAGCTTTTCCACCCATACTTCCACCGCCTTATAATCTATCTCATCCATACTGGCGTTTTGCCAGTAGGGGCGTATGTGATTTTTTATTTTGCTTAAGTGCGTGCGACGACTGCTTGGGGCAAGGCTTGGCAACACTTTTTCTACATATTCCTCGATATACTGCCCGAACCTTTCCGCTTTTTGTTCTTTTAAATGCGGAAATAATGCATATTTATCAAAGTTGCCCTGCTGCAGCTGCTGCTTAATCAGCACCGAAAGCGACCTTGCCACCGCTAAATTTTCTTCTGTTGGCTCTAAAAACAAGGTCACTCGCTCTCTTTTTCCGTCCGTTTTCCACCAAATACGGATAGACTTTTTTAATGGTTCAATGCCACTTGAGTGTTTTTGGTTGCTCATATTTCTCTCTTTAAATAAATATAGAATTTAATAAAAATAAAAAATGCCACAGCTTAGCCATGGCAACTTTTTTTATTCCTCAATCAGATGGATTGAGAGGGTTATCATTACCTCTTGCCCCTTGTGGTCAAACAGACGGCTGCTTACCATCTCACGGGATAACAACTCAGGCGGTATGTCCTCCACTAAGCTTTCATAACAACGAAATGCCTCTTCTAAAATCGGGCTAAATTCTTTCATAAAGACCTCTTAAACGCTTGGGTGGTTGGCAGGCTTTTTAAAGAGCCAGCATTTAATCGTACTAAATCCGCCAAGATTGGATTTAATCGTGACATTGCTGTCGATAAATTTGTACTGGCTTGAACTTTTTAGTAGCCGCTTTAATACATTCAAATCTGGCAACTCTTGGCGGTATTCTTTAGCACTGTTGTAAAAGTGGTTTAGATTGATTGCCACCGTGTCTTTTTCTGGTGCCATGTGATTCACTACCTCTTTACTATAATAAAGGTACTCATACACGTCCCAAAAACGCTCTACCTCGGGGTGGTCGGCTTTCAGACGATTTATACGGTCTTTTGCCATACCGAATAAGGTTTTTTTGGCATTTTCGACTGCCCAGTCCGCCATCATCTCCCCAAAAATATGTTCTTTTAGGCAGTCAATCAGAGCGGCGATTTGGGCATGATTTAGCGCAACCCGTGTATGCGTTATGCCTTTTTCATGATACAGCATTTCATATTCACCCACTTTTTCACGGTACGTCTCTAGGATTTTTTGTTCGTTTTTTAAGGCATGGGCGATAAAACAGCTTGCCTCATGGACGGGCAGGCGGTCTAGCTCATCAACCAGCCGTTTTGTTTCAAGGCTTTGTCCGTCACGGGTTAGGCGGACGTGTACGATACGGGTTAGCATCGCCTCTGAGGCTTGGATTTCCTCATTTTGGCTAATCATGATACTGGCCCGAAACGGCGGGGAATAGGTGTCATTGCCGTTGTTTTTTATACCTTTTGAGCGGATTGAACGTCCGTTGAACGCATCTTTTAGGCTGTCCCACTCGAAAACTTTTGCGGTGCGTGCTGTGCCCGCCTCATCATTTCTATCCCCTTCGATGAGGCATACGGGCAGTCCTGCCACCTGTGCGAAGTTCCTATAGACCGCAACATTCGTAGATTTTGTTGGGTCGAAGCCCTCATAATCCTCACGCCCAGACAGCTTCCATAAAAACTCAATCAAGCGGCTTTTGCCCGCCCCTGCTTGCCCAACCAGCTCAAAGAACGGGTAAGAACGGTCAAAACCTCGGATTTGTTCACTAAAATAACTGCCCAGCCACCAAGCCAGCACAATCACCCCATACTCTCCACGCACTTTATGAAATTTGTACCACCAGTGAAAATTGGGGGCGTCTTGGGTGTTTATGAAAATCTCTGGTTCGTTACTGAGACTTTTTAGTTCCAGCCGCCCGATTTTGTAATAATCGTGTTCATTTTTTTTAATCACTTTACCGTCTTTTATTGCCACATCCGTGAACACATAGGCGGCGTGTTCTTTGGCATAGCCGATAAAATCTACCGTTTTTACCTCTTTTAGCCCCTCCATCTGGGCTTTCGCCAGCGTATCTAACTGGGCTGCTGTGCCTGTCCATAGCGTCCCCGCCAGCACCGACAAAAGCCTAGGCTTAAGTTTGTTTGGGCTGGATAAATGCTCCCCTGTAATGGTGGTCTTTTTTTCGGTTTTTGAGTTTGAGACTTTTACAAAGTACCAAGACTCGTCTGTTACCTCGTTTCTTTGGAAATATAAGGCCTCAAGCTTCGCATTTAAAATCTCGGTCGTGGTCGAGGTCTGACGGATAAGCTCACCCAGCCTCTTTTCGTTTTTCACTAAAAGACTTTCAATGTCCGCCTCCTCAAGCTCAAGCAAATCAGACAATTTATTCATATCCACATTAAACCAGAAGGTGCGGCTATCATGCTCAAAGTAAAAGCTGGTTTTTCTGGTTTTTAAGTAGCGAATGACTCCCGCCTCTGTCGGACTATTTGCGGTCAAAAGGTCTCCATAATAGCGGTACATCGCAAGACTTTCTGCGTTTAGCCGCTCAGATTCTAACAACGCATTCCAGTCTTTTTTCTCGTGCTTATCATAAGGCGGCAGGGCGGCCACCGCAGAAAACCCCATTTGTTTTGCAAGCTGTATGTGCTTTTTAATGTTTTTTCTGCCTGCAGGGTCATTGTCATAGGCAAATACCAAGGTAGGCAAGGTTCTGCGTGCTTTTTCATAATCCATACGCAAAAGCTCAAGCGACCGTTCAGGAAAATTCACGCAAGAAATGCTACTCGCCGTTGCCACACCCGCCTCGAACAGTGCCGCCGCATCAAAAATCCCCTCTGTTATCCAAATCTGGGCAGGCAAAGCGGGGTTTCTCGGGTGCCACCACCAAAATCCCCCCACTTTATAGCCCTGTTTAAGATTCGCTTTCCTTTTAAAGCGTTCTGGTTTATCGATGATTCTTTCCCAAAAACCCTCATTCGGCAAAGAAAACCGCACTGTGGCCGAACCGATATTTAGGCGGTTATCAAAATAGGATTCTTGGGTATACGACCCATGAAGCTTAGAAATATCAAGCCCCCGCCCCTCTTTTAAGTAAGCATCAGCGGCAGCATGAGGGCTGCGTTCACTGCGTTTATGGTTTTTCGACCAGTCCTCGAACAGCTCGCTAAACAGCTCCTTGGCATGAATTTCAAGCCCGCATTTATTTAGCCTGCCACAGCGAACAATGCGGGGGTTTTTTTGCGTGCGTCCACAGCTCTTTTTTGCCGCAGTCAGGGCAAACGCCTTCTCTTAGCCACTCACCATATTCTTTAAAGTGATAGCTGCTTTTTAATTTTTGACAAAGTGTTTCATCGATGCTCATTATTTTCACCTTTTATGGGGTGCCTTAGGCTATGGTGTAATGTTTTACTAATCTCCACATACACTAAAGCACTGTACAGACAATCAGGCGTATGACAAACCGCCGTCATCTGTTTTAGTTTTGGGTTTAGGGTTTTGTGCCCTACTGTGTACATACGTCCTCCACAGTAAGGACAACGAATATAAGCTGTTTGCATAGTTACCTTTTCATAATTTAATTCGCCCCTCCTCCCGACAAGTTTTTCAATGCTTCAGTCGCCATGTCATCAAGCGCCGTCATGTAGTCAGCATCGCTCATCTGGTACTGCATGATAATTTCTGTCACCAGCTGCTGCTTGCTTTTATTGGCAATCAAAGCACGATGACTCAAGTAAGTATGTAGCGTATCAGGGATACGGACGGCCAGCATTTTGCTCATAATTTTCACCTTTTTTCTTGGGGGGGATTTGTGTTAAACTGTCATCATGCAAAAGAACTAGCAAGATTGTTTGTTGGCTTTTTTGTCATTTAACAATTTAACATTTTAAAAGAAGTCCTATTATAAGACTTACATTAGGACTTCTCAAGAGGTTTTTATGTTTGATATGCAAATTATCGGCGAACGCCTAAGAGAAGAACGCACCCGCTTAAATCTCACTCAATACCAGCTCTCTTCTATGGCTGAGGTTACTCAATCAACCTACTCCAAATATGAACGCGGTGAACGCGTACCCACCCTGCAAGCAGTGAACGGATTTTATCGTCTAGGCATGGATATTACATATCTTTTAACAGGAGAACGCTCCACCCCTACCGAGGGCGTACATTTATCCACCCTAGAACAAAAGTGGCTATCCCTATACCGAGACAGCAAAGATAAGGTTGCCCTAATGAAACTTGCTGAAGCCTTCGAAAGCCTTTAAGCACCTCAATCGGGCATAAAAAACCTGCTATCTTGATAGCAGGAAGTCTTCTTTTTGCTCTCTTGCTAGCCAGATGAATTTCGCTCCCCTCCACGCTTGAGGGGTGAGTGAAAGTGGCATTTATGAGGCAGCTGAATATCAAGCTAAGTAGCACTGCTGACAATAAGGCGGCAGGAATACTTATGGGAAGATGATGCAAAATAAGGCAAGTAATGCCTCGTTTTATGGAGGGGTGGATTTTGGTTAAAAAATGCTCCACCTGCAGGCGGAGTTTTAATATCAACTTAATTTCCTAATCATTCTTTACTGTAATATCCTAAAATAATCATCTATTTTGGGATATTATGAAAATCTATCGCCCACATCAATTCGCCGAAAAACTCGGTGTGTCTGTCTCAACACTTAGGCATTGGGATTTTGAAGGGCGATTGATTGCCAAACGCACCAAAACCAAACGCTATTATACCGATGATGATTGCAGGCTGCGGCGAAACATTCCCCAAGCACAGCGTAAAAAAGTGGTTTATTGTCGTGTTAGTCGTGCAGGACAAAAAGACGACCTACAAAGTCAAATAACAGCGATGCAAACCTTTTGCTTGGGTGCTGGCGTACCTATTGATGAATGGATGGGTGACATTGGTTCGGGTTTAAATTTTAAACGCAAACACTTTTTAGCCCTAATGGAGCAAATAGAGAATAACGAAATTAGTTATTTATATATTGCCCATAAAGACCGTTTAGGTCGTTTTGGGTTTGACTATTTTTTTGAATTTGCCAAACGCCACGATTGTTAAATTGTGGTTGTCAATCAAGAAATACTTAGCCCACAACAAGATATGGTAGAGGATAGGTTGGCGATTATTCATAGCTTTTCCAGCCGATTGTATGGACTTAGAAAATACAAAAAACAAATCAAAGACTTAGTTCAAGCGGACGAATAAACCATGCAAGTTCGTGGACACATCATTGAATTAAAGCCCAATAACAAACAAGCTGCCCACCTTAAAAAGGCTTGTGGTGTTGCCAGATTTGCTTATAACTGGGCATTGGCGGCGTGGAAAAGGCAATACGAACAGGAGAAACAGCACCGTGATGACTGTCTAGTCAAAGGCATACAAATTGACAAAAGCAAGCTCAATAACCCAAGTCAATTTAAACTAAGAAAACAACTCAATGCCATCAAACGCACCCAATTCCCCTTTATGATTGAAGTTACCAAATGTAGCCCACAAGAAGCCATTATTCAGCTGGGTAAAGCCTTTGATAACTTTTTTAAAGGACGAGCAAGCCACCCCCAATTTAGAAAAAAGGCATCAATGATAGATTTAGTCTGACCAACGACCAATTTAAACTCAAACTTATAGTAAATTCATCTCAAAAACTTACAACTCTATACTAAAATATCCCCATTATGGCATATGGGGTAGAACTTAAACAAAAGGCGTTAGCCTACTTAGAGCAATGCAATAACATTAGTACGGTTTGCATAGCCTACAACATTTCAAGAAGCACCTTGTATGCTTGGATAAAAAAACAAGAACAAGGCGATTTGTCTTGTCAAAGTGGTGGCAGTCGTGGTTTTA
>JAUNEE010000058.1 GCA_030525705.1 Moraxella sp. | reverse complement strand
GGACTTGAACCGGCACGCTCAAAGAGCGAGGGATTTTAAATCCCTTGTGTCTACCAATTTCACCACCCGGGCGAACTTCAGCTAAAGAGAGAAACCGAAGTAAATGGAGGCTGGAGTCGGAATCGAACCGGCGTACACGGAGTTGCAGTCCGCTGCATGACCACTCTGCCATCCAGCCATCTAAGGCTTGCTATATTAGCAAATTTTTCAAAAAACGCAAGCACTTTTTTAAAAAAATTTGTGATTTTTTTATTTTTTGTCAAACTGACGATTGACTTGGAAAAATAAACAACAACAAATTGATTTATTTTTAAAATTAAACAACTTTTTTATATTTATAGTCTAATAAATTCATAATTTTTTTTATATATTTTTAATAAAAAATTAAAAAAACCAGTGTTTTTTTTTCGTTTTACGGTATAATAGCAACGGTAAATCAACCATGAGTTGTTTTTGTGTTTTTGTGTAACTAAAATAACCAACATAACGCTTATTTGCTATTCACTTTTTAAAAGTGACACAAAGTTGACCCAGTCAACCCATCAGATACACCTCAAAGATTTCTTCAAACTAACCCTACTTACTTAAGTCAAGGATTCTCATGAAATTCACCCCTCGTGTTGCTGCCTTGTCGGTCGCACTTGCGATTATGACACTTACCGCTTGCAGCAAAGACAAAACCGCTGAACAGGCTGCCGCCGCCCAGCAAATGCCCCCTGCTACCGTTGATGTTCAAATCATTGAACTTGGGGCAATTCCACTCACACAAAGCTTTTCTGGTCGCACCACTGCCTCTGAAAGCTCCGAAGTGCGTCCTCAAGCAACAGGCATCATTGACGAAATCCTATTCCAAGAAGGCAGCATGGTGAAAGCAGGACAGCCGCTTTACCGCATTAACATGGATAGCTATACCAGCTCTGTTGCCGCCAACGAAGCCGCCCTAAACCAAGCCCGTGCTAACATCGGCACAGCCCGTGCCAACCTAGCTGCTCAACAAGCCGTACACGAGCAGGCGCGTGCAGATTTGGCACGTCTTTCAGGACTGCTGGAAGTGGACGCCATTTCAAAGCAAGCCTATGACCAAGCCGTCACTAATGTAAAAACTACCCGTGCTGCCATCGAGCAAGCCCAAGCCAGTCTTGCAAGCAGTGAGGCAACCTTGCGTTCAGCGGAAGCCGCCTTGTCTGGCAGCCGCCTAGACCTAAACCGCACCATCGTACGCGCACCAATTACAGGCAGAAGTGGCATTTCTTCCGTCACAAAAGGTGCATTGGTGGCATCTGGACAGGCAGCCTCTTTGGTTACCATCTCAAAACTCGACCCCATCTATGTGGACATCAGCCAGTCCTCGTCAGAAATTCTAAAAATTAGACAACAGCTGGCGTCAGGCGAAACCAGCCAGGGCAGTGCCGAAGTGCGTCTAGTGCTAGAAGATGGCACAACCTACCCTGCGGTTGGGCAAATCACCCTTGCGAATGCCCAAGTCGATGAAGCGACAGGCTCTGTGACCTTGCGTGCCGTATTCCCGAACCCTGATGGCATCTTGCTTCCAGGTATGTATGTCAATGCCGAGCTCAGCCAAAGCGTTGCCCAAAATGCCGCCCTTCTACCCCAAACTGCCGTAATGCGGACACCGAAGGGCGAAACACAAGTTTACATCGTCAATGAAAATAAGCAAATCGAGCTGCGTAACATTGTCACCGCTGGCACACACAACGGACAATGGGTGGTCACAGGTGGTCTAAAAACAGGTGACAAAGTCGTGGTGCTAGGCGGCAATAAAGTCAAGCCAGAACAGCAAGTTGACGTACGTATCCTTGGAGCGACAAACGAAACAGCCGCAGCTAACACAGGTGAAACAGCAGGTCAAAACAGCGTCCTTGCCTCACAAAACCCACAAACCTCTGAGGTAGAAACAGGCGCCGCAGGCGGACAAAACAAAACACCTGCTCCGTCACAAGCTCAGTCGCAGGCTCAGGCAGAACCACCAAGCCAAGGTAAGCCGCAGGCACAACAGCCAAGCCAAAGCACAGAGCCAAAACCCGCTCAAAACGCAAACAGTCAAGCCCTAAGCCCCGAAGAAGCTGAGGCATTGGCAGCTGCTGATGAAGCCCAATAAACCAAGGAAAAGTTATGTCTCGTTTTTTTATTCATAGACCGATTTTTGCTTGGGTAATTGCCATCTTGATTATGTTGGTGGGGATTATCGCTGTCAAAAATCTACCCATTGAACAATACCCACAAATTGCTCCACCCACCGTTTCTGTCTCCGCCGTCTATCCTGGTGCGGACGCAGAAACCGTAGAAAACTCCGTCACCCAAGTCATTGAACAGCAAATGAAAGGGCTTGACGGTCTGATGTATATGTCATCAAGCTCTTCTGCGACAGGTTCTGCCTCGGTGACATTGACCTTTGCCAACGGTACAGACCCAGACACCGCTCAGGTACAAGTCCAAAATAAACTACAATCCGCCACAAGCTCACTGCCAGAAAGTGTACAGCGTCAAGGCTTGTCGGTAGAAAAATCCGCCAGTGACTTCTTAATGGTTGCTGCTTTCGTCTCTGAAGATGGTAGCATGGACCAGTCGGACATTGCCGACTATCTGAACGCCAACATCGTTGACCCGATTAGCCGTGTTGAGGGCGTGGGTGGCGTCAACGTCTTTGGCTCACCTTATGCCATGCGAATCTGGCTAAACCCAGAAAAACTGCGTGCTTATAACCTTATGCCTTCGGACATTTCCGCTGCGGTTTCCGCCCAAAACGTGCAAGTCTCAGCAGGACAACTGGCGAACCTCCCCACCAATGAAGACCGCCAAGTCATTAACGCCACCGTTAGCGTCCAAAGCTACCTACAAACCCCAGAAGAATTTGGCAATATTCTTGTAAAAAGTGATGTCGACGGGGCAAAAGTCCGCCTGCGTGACGTTGCCACTGTTGAGATGGGCAGCGAAAACTACGCCTTTAGGTCACAATACAACGGCAAAAGCGCCTCAGGTCTTGCCATTATGCTAGCCAGCGGTGCGAACGCGTTGGAAGTTCGCCAAGCGGTCGATGAACGCTTTGCTCAGCTATCACCGAATTTTCCAAAAGGGCTGGAGCTGGTCGTTCCTTATGACACCACACCGTTTGTGAAATTGTCCATCGAGCAAGTTGTACATACGCTAATTGAAGCGATTATCCTTGTATTCTTGGTGATGTTCTTGTTCTTGCAGAACTGGCGTGCCACCATTATCCCAACACTTGCCGTTCCTGTGGTGATTTTGGGTACATTCGCTGTATTGCTATTTTTCGGCTATACCATTAACATTCTTACCATGTTCGCCATGGTGCTTGCCATCGGTCTTTTGGTTGACGACGCCATCGTTGTGGTTGAAAACGTGGAACGTATTCTAGAAGAAGACCCGCACATTTCTGTGATGGACGCCACCATTCAGTCAATGGGTGAAATTAGCCGTGTGATTGTCGGTATTGCCTTAATTTTGTCTGTGGTTTTCGTACCGATGGTGTTCTTCGGCGGCTCAACCGGCGTCATTTATCGTCAGTTCGCTGTCACACTCATCACCAGTATGACGCTGTCTGCGATTGTGGCTTTGGTATTTACCCCCGCCCTATGCGTCACCTTGCTAAAACGCAAAAAACACCAAGACTTAGAACACCAAACAGGCTTTTTTGGTTGGTTTAACCGTTTCTTCTTCAAAGCCAGCCACAGCTATGAGCGTTTCGTTGGAAAAACCTTTAACGCCAGATGGTTGTTCTTGGCGGTTTATGCAGGCGTGATTGCCATCGTTGCTGGCATCTTCATGAAACTGCCCAGCTCTTTCGTTCCTGAAGAAGACCAAGGTGCAGTCATGACCTTGGTGCAGTTGCCCGCAGGCTCAACCCTAAACCAAACCAACGCCGTTATGGACAAAATGGCGAATTACTACCAAACCCAAGAAGAATCAAACATCGTTTCTGTTTTCACCATCTCAGGCTTTAGCTTTATGGGCAGCGGTCAAAATGCTGGCATGGCATTCATCAAGCTAAAAGATTGGGACGAGCGTAAAGGCAAGGAAAACACTGCCCAAGCCATCGCAGGACGTGCCATGGCACTAAACATGATGATTCCCGAAGCGAATCTTATTTTCCCAATGGCACCCCCTCCCATTCAAGGTTTCGGTAACTCAAGCGGTTTTGAATTCCAGCTTCAAGACGCCAGCGGTATCGGTCATGAAGCACTACTAGAAGCACGTAATATGCTGATGGGCATGGCAATGCAAAACTCAACCATCGCAAGCATTCGCCCAGGCGGACAGGAAGATGCTCCGAAACTAAAACTGAACATCAATCAAGAACAAGCCGCCGCCTACGGATTGTCTATGCCTGCCGTTAATGGCACCATCGCTCAAGCGTGGGGTGGCAGTTACATCGGTGACTTCATCGACCGTGGACGTATCAAAAAAGTCTATATGCAAGGCGACGCGAACAGCCGCGCCGTCCCTGAAGACATCAATAAATGGTATGTACGTAACAGCAATGGCGACATGATTAGCTTTGGTGCATTCTCAAACAGCGAATGGCAATACGGCAGCCCAAGCCTAAGCCGTTACAATGGTCTGCCCTCGATGGCATTGTCAGGCGGTGCTGCTCCTGGAAAAAGTACAGGTGAGGCGATGGCAGCCATGGAAGAGATGGTAAAACAGCTTCCTGAGGGCGTCAGCTACGAATGGACAGGTCTGTCTCTACAAGAAAAACTCTCTGGCGGTCAAGCCCCGATGCTTTACGCTTTGTCCGTACTGGTGATTTTCCTGTGCTTGGCAGCCTTGTATGAAAGCTGGTCAATCCCCCTCTCGGTGCTACTTGTTATTCCACTGGGTGTACTGGGTGCGGTACTATTCACCATGATGCGTGGCTTCGCTAATGACGTTTATCTACAAGTGGGTCTTTTGACGGTTATTGGTTTGTCTGCCAAAAACGCCATTTTGATTATCGAATTTGCCAAAGAGTATCAAGAGGCTGGAAAATCTCTGAAAGAAGCGGTAATGACGGCTGCACGTATGCGTCTGCGTCCGATTATCATGACATCGCTTGCTTTTGGTATGGGAGTTGTGCCATTATACATCGCCACAGGTGCAGGCTCAGGCAGCCAAAATGCGGTCGGCACAAGTGTTGTTGGTGGTGTTATCACCTCAACGTTCCTAGGCATTTTCTTTATCCCAATGTTCTACATCTGGGTGCGTAGCCTATTCCCTTACAAAGCCAAAGAAATCAAGACCGCCCAGTCTGGAGAAATGTAACATGAAACTTCTTAATCATCGTTTTTTTATGCTGTCAGGTCTGACATTGGCTGTTTCTGCCTGCACCACCTTGCCACGCGCACCCGAGGTGGTCTTGGCAGAGCCAAACTTGCCTTTGGAGGTTAGTTATGATACACCTGTCGATAACGTCAGCACGGTGAGCACTCCTACCATGCCAAGCCTTGCAGCGACACGCTGGCAGGATTTTTATGCCGATGAAAAGCTAAAAGCCCTCATCGAACTTGGACTTGCCAACAACAAAAACCTTGAGCAGGCCACCCTCGCTATCCAAAAAGCCGCCGCTCAGTACCAAATTAGCAGCATTCAAAATGTGCCGACATTGGGCAGCAATGCAGGCTACACCCGCTCAGGCAATACCAACACTTCAGCAGGCAGTTATAATGTAGGGCTAGGCTTGTCCAATTATGAGTTTGACCTGTGGGGTCGTGTCTCTAGCTTAAAAGAGCAAGCATTGCAAGGCTATCTTGCCACTTCTGCGGCAAAAGACAGCCTACAAATTAGCCTTATCTCTAACATCGCCCAAAGCTATGCTAACATTAGCTACGCCAAAGCGCAGATGATTCTTGCCCAAAGCACCGTCAAAAGCCGTGAACGCTCTTTGTACATCACCCAAAGACGTTTTACCGCTGGCATTGACTCAAAAAGCCCCTCCTTGCAAGCTGAAAGCTCGCTTGAGGGGGCAAGACTGGCTGTGATGGAAGCGGAAACAAACCTACTAAAAGCCCAAAACGCTCTGGAGCTGCTCATCGGCGCACCCGTGCCTGCTGAGCTCATGCCAGAACCTGCCATTACAAGTCTGGTTACGCCCACGGTGTTAAATGCAGGACTGCCCAGCGAGCTTTTATACTATCGCCCTGACATCGCACAGGCGGAGTATGCCCTAAAAGCCGCTGGTGCGAATATCAATGTCGCACGCGCTGCCTTTTTCCCAACCATTAGCCTGTCTGGCAATCTGGGTGTATCCAGCCCCAGCCTAAACAACCTATTTAATAGCAATGGTCTAGGCTGGAACTTCGGTCCGTCCATCAGCCTGCCGATTTTCGACGCAGGCGCACGCCGTGCCAATTATGAAGTTGCTGAAATTGAGCAAAAGCAGGCACTGTCAGCTTATGAAGCCGCCATTCAGACCGCCTTTAAAGAAGTGCGTGACGTCTTGGCAGGGCGTATGCACCTAGAAGAGCAAGTTGCCACTCAATACCGCCTACAAAAAAACTACCAGCAAACCTATAACATCGCCTACGCCACATTCCGTTCAGGACTGTCAAACTACCTAGATGTTTTGGATGCTGAGCGTTCTTTGTTCGCAGCACAGCAAAACATTTTGCAGCTAGAACTCCAAAAAGTCATTAGCCAAATTCAGCTATATCAAGCCCTAGGTGGCGGTGCGGTACTGGACGCTGCCCAAATCACCTCCGAAGCAGAGCAAAGTGCCGCCATGACCGCTGCACGCCTTGCCACCGCTGAAGAGATGGCAGCACTTTCAGATTCAGACGCAAAAAGTCTTAAGCCTGTCGCCGCTCCCGTCATGCCTGCGACACCTGAAGTACCCGTGGCAACGCCCGTACCTGAAACAGCTGAGCCCAAGACCATCAGTGTCACCCCTGCCGATGGCACGGACAGCCCACCAACTGTCAGTCCTTAAGCCAATCTGCATAAAATAAAAAAACCCGAAAGCCACCAAACTTTCGGGTTTTTTATTAGCCCCAAAAAGCCACCACTCATTTTTATCACACATAAAATATGGTCGCAAAAATTTAG
>JAUNEE010000057.1 GCA_030525705.1 Moraxella sp. | reverse complement strand
CTGTATAGCCCCTTGCAAGGCGGATTGCCGACATTGTCGCCTCTGTGCCAGAGGACACCATACGAATCATTTCAATGTGGGGAATGAGCTCACAAATCAAATCCGCCATTGTCGTCTCAAAGGGTGTCGGGCAACCAAAGGACAAACCGTCATCACCAGCGGTCTTGACCGCACTAATCACAGGCTCAAAGGCGTGTCCTAATATCATCGGGCCCCACGAGCCAACATAGTCAATGTAGGGGCGGTTTTCGGTATCAAAAATATACGCCCCCTTAGCACGGCTAACAAAGACAGGTGTTCCGCCCACGCCTGTAAAGGCTCGTACTGGGGAGTTTACGCCCCCTGGGATATGGCGGCGGGCGGCTTCAAAAAGGACTTGGTCGGCGGTTAAGGTTGTCATTTTTTAAATCTCTTTTATAACAAATGAAATAAATTAAAAATTAAATTTTTGAAAAATAACTTGCTTGATTAATATTCACTGAAAAACTTCATCACTACTTGATAATAGATTTAGTTTTTTCATCAAACTTAATTGATTGTCTAACAAAACATTAAAATATAAATTGCGTTTTTCTTCTGGGACAAGACTAAAAAACTCTTGGGCAAGTTTGTCATCAATCTCAATGGTTAATTGCATTATTTTCTCCCAATTTAAATTGCTAAATCACGACTTTTTCACCACACTGGATTTCAATTTCATCGCCCCAAAACCATCAATCTTACAATCAATGTCGTGGTCGTCAGGAGCGTCATAAATTAGGCGAATGGCTTTAACCTTTGTGCCAACTTTGATGGGCGTGCTTGAACCTTTGACTTTTAAATCTTTGATGACAGTTACGCTATCGCCGTCCGCCAAAACATTACCAACAGCGTCCTTAATCACAGGCGTGTCGCCCCCATTTTTGCCCCCGTCTTCCCACTCGTGGGCACACATCGGGCAAACAAGGAGCGAGCCGTCTTGGTAGGTGTAGCTCTCGGTGCATTGGGGGCAAGCAGGCAAGGTCATTTGAGTTTTCCAAAATAAAGTTTTGCAAAAATTTTAACCCTTTATTTTACCGCATTTTGAACATTTTTGGGCAATTTTTTGTAAATAAAAACCGCCCAAATGGACAGTTTTTATCAAAAATCATTAAGTGGGTTGTATTGTGCTTTCTAGGCTTTGGGCTTTTTTGACCCATTTTTTAATCAAAAACGAAAAGCCAAACGCCACCACCGAAATCACAATCGCCAAAATTGTCAGCGTACCAAAAAAAGAACCATAAGTCTGCATTGCAAATTCTTGGGTCAGCGTCTGCCCCTTTTCTAGGGCAATGCTTGTGGAGAAAATCGCCCCAAGCATACCACTAAGACTCATCGCCACCATATTCATACTGACCGCAAAACTTGAATGTTTTTGTGGTGCGGTTGCCAAAATAAACGACACCACCAAACTTCCCATAATCACTTCGGCAAAGGCTTGAAAAGCATTAACCACCATAAAAAATTCAGGGCTTAAAATCAAATTCTCGCCAATGGATTTTACCCCAAAAGTTAATATACCAAAAGCAATGGCTGTAAAAATAAAAGCAATGGCAATTTTATTGGCAATAAAAATATGGATATTTTTCTTTTCTAATTTGCTAAAAATATAAGCAATCACAGGACCTGCAATAATACACCACAAAGGATTCATAATCATATTGTGTTCAGGCTTTAAAGGAATAATCCCAAATAAATCGCCCCGCATTGTATTCATTGCCAAGACATTCATAGAAGTGGCAAGTTGCCCATAATAGACATAAAAGCCAATGGTTAATAACAGCATTAAACAAATACAGAACATTCTTAATTGCTCTGATTTATTGCCAGAAAAGCTCAAATATAAAAAATAACCCACCGCCAAAAAACTAATGGCATACACAATGTATTTGCTTAAACCGACATTGGAAAACATAAAAAACACAAGGGCAATCATAAAAATGGACGAGCCAATAAATATCGCCCAATTTTTGGCAAGTACGTTATTTTTATCAATGTCTTTGGCACGCTCCAAAATGCCTTTGCGATAAAATAATAAAAGCCCCACACCAATCGCACACAAAAGTGTGGATGCCCCAAAACCGCTCCAGTAAGCAACCGCCCCCACCAAAAACGGAAAGCCATAAGTCGCCACCATTGCCCCGACATTATTGACCGAATAATTGACCGTAAACGCCTTTTCAAAGTCTTCGTGGCTGTCAAACACCACCCGAAACAGGGTGCTGTAATTGGTTGCCTTTAAACCCCGAGCATAAATCACAAGGGCAATGCCAAACAAACACCACGACACACTAAGCAAACTTGCCCCAACACCAATCGCCCCAAAACCGAGCGTAAAAGCAATGTAGCTAATCAATAGCGAACGGTACTCGCCCACCACCTTATCGCCCAAAAATCCGCCCGCCACTGCAAACAGCGTGCCAAGTGCCGAAAACGCCCCAATAATCATCATCGTGTCGGCTTCGGAATATTGTAACTCGTTTAGGAAAAAGGGCGTCAAAATCGTCATCACCCCATAAAACGACAGCCCAAAAATTAGCTGGGCAAGCATCATTGAGACCGCTTTACCATTCCACATAGTTTTTCTCCAAAAAACCATTATTTATGGATTAAGTATAACACAAGACTGTAACAAAATGTATCAATTTACACAAAAAATTTATGGAATTATTCGTTAAATTAGGACGGATTTATGGCAAAACTAACTAAATTCACAAAAAATAAAGGAGTTTATTTTGGCTATAAAATAAGGCGGGATTTTGTTAAAATACAAAGCAATGATTTTTTTAGGAAACAAAGCAATGAACTTTACCCAATTTACCCTAACAGGCACAGATGCCGAAAAATTTTTGCAAGGGCAACTCACCACCAATGTCGCCAAAATTGCCGATGACTTTTTGCCCACCGCCATTTGTAATTTAAAGGGGCGAGTCGCATTTGGCTTGTGGATTAAACGCACAGATGACGGCTTTTGCTTGGTAATGGCAAGCGATTTGGCGGACGGCTTTAAGGCTCATATCAAAAAATACGGGGCATTTTCCAAAATCGCCCTATCTGAACCGACACAAATTTTCCCTTTTGTTGTCAATAATTTACCCAGTTTTTCGGACAATGAAACGGATAAGGATTGGGCAAATTTTGCCAAACTAAGCCTAGCCATCGGCAATTATTGGCTAACGGCTGACACGACAGAACAGTTCCAACCCCAAGAGCTACGCCTACACCAACGGGGCGGGGTGGATTATGATAAGGGTTGTTATTTGGGGCAGGAGATTGTCGCTCGTTTGTGGTTTAAGGCTGCCCCAAAGGCGTGGTTGCACCGCATTGTGTTGGCGGATAATTTAAATGACAAAATACAAATCGTTTGTGAGTTTGATGGGCAAGCCCTTGTCGTGGCTCGCCCTGATGAACTTTCTGGCGTGGAAGTTTTAGAAATTGGGAGCTTGGTTGGAGAAATTGCTCGGGAAGTTTAAATTTGTGCTTTTAAGAATGATGGAATTTTTTTAAACGTGTTTACTTTTAAAATTTATTTATTTTTTAATAGACTTCCTGCAAAACCCCACAGTTAAGGAAAACCGCTCAAAGTGAGCCTGTCGAACCGCCACGGTTTTCCGCCACCCGAAGGCATAGCTTAAGGGCGAACAAAAAACCTAGTTTTGCAGGAAGTCTAATGGAATTTTATAAAAAAGCCAACGCTAGAATAAGGCGTTGGCTTTGTTTTTTTAATTAATATATTTTACTTTCAAGGGTGGAAATCCATTAAATTCCACCGATGAATAAGAATTGGTATAGGCCCCTGTGGTGAGCCAGTATAGCTTGTCACCGATTTCTAGGTTTTGGGGGAGTTTATAGCCAGAATGCTCGTACATAATGTCTTGGCTGTCGCAGGTAGGGCCTGCCAAAATCACCGTGCCTTTTTCGGTGGCGGTTTCCATTTTTGGGGTATAAACGGGGTATTTAATCGCCTCGCCCAAGGTCTCAATCAAGCCTTGGAATAGCCCGACATCGGTATAAACCCAGCGGGTTAAATCGGTGCGAGATTTACGGCTAATCAGCACAACTTCCGACACCAAAACACCGCTACCGCCCACCAAAGACCGCCCTGGCTCTAGGATAATCTCAGGCATTTCGTCCTCGTCATAATCTTCACGCAGATAGCGATGAATCTCTTCGGCATAGACGCTGATGGGGTTGACTTCGCTGATGTAGTTGGTGGGGAAGCCGCCGCCCAAGTTAATCATTTTAAGCTTAATGTCTTCTTCGTACTTCATCCAGTCAAACATATATTTGACTTTGGCGAGCGCATCGTCCCATGCTGCTACGTCTTTTTGCTGGCTGCCCACGTGGAACGAGATGCCGTAGGGGTCTAGCCCCATTTTTTTGGCTTGGACGAGCAAATCCACCGCCATGTCGGGGTGACAGCCGAACTTTCTGGACAATGGCCATTCTGCGGTGTCCGAGCCTTGTACCAAAATACGAACAAAGACCTTTGAGCCAGGGGCGTTGTCAGCGATGGCTTGCAAATCCGCCTTGGAATCGGTGGCAAATAGGCGAATGCCTTTGTCATAAGCGTATTTGATATGGGCGGCTTTTTTGATGGTGTTGCCATAAGAAATGCGGTCAGGCGATACCCCGCAGCCTAACACTCGGTCAAGCTCATAAATGGACGCACAGTCGAAATTTGACCCCAAATCCGCCAAAAGCTGCACCACTTCCACCGCAGGGGAAGCTTTCATCGCATAGTGAATTTTCGCTTTAGGAAAGAGTGTAACCATTTCGTCATATTTTGCTTTAATGCGGCTCAAATCGATCACAAGCAGGGGTGTTTGTTCATTTTCGCTCGCCTTAACGAACTTTTGCCATTGGGTATTGTCAAAATATTGGTCAATTTTAATCATGTTACACTCCGAAAAGCTTTTGGGTGGTATCCACTCCTGAGGTTGATTTGCCAGTGAACTGGAGGAAAGAAAAAAGCATTTTTGATAAATTATTATACCAAAAATGCCAATGCACTATTATAACAAAGAACATCAAGCGTGACAAGGCGTGTCTTTTTAGGGCTTGACTTAGTCGTCACGGGTTTTGACGTCCAAAAGCTCAATCTCAAAAGTCAACTCTGAATGGGGCGGAATTTTCCCCACCGTGCGTTCGCCATAGGCAAGATGAGTGGGGACGACAAGCTGTCGCCTGCCACCAATTTTCATTGGGGGAAACTCGGGCAAATCAAGCGTAATGCCCCATTTGGCAAGAAGTTTTCCTCCAATTTCACTACCTAACACACCCAAGTCCCAGCCCTTAATTACCCGCCCCGTGCCAATCACAGTCTCAAAGGGCGTGCCTTTTTGTACAGAGCTATCAAACACCGTACCGTCCACCAAATAGCCTGTATAATGAGCGGTGATTAACGCACCCCGTTCGGCGGTTTTACCTGTGCCGATGATAAGATCGGTGATACTAAAATCTGTCATAAAATGCCTGCTTGCTGTTTTTGGGTGTTGATTAAGTATTTATTATTAAAATTAACTCTTGTTAAGTTTATTAAATATCTTCATGGGAAGCACAAATGGTGCAGTTAGGCAGCTGTGCTTGCAACCAAAGGATTTGTTCTTTTTTGGTGGGGTTACCTTTTAAGCCGAGCCATTTTAAATTTTTTAATTCTGCCAAGGCGGTGACATTGCTGATTTGATTAAAACCAAGGTACAGCTCTTTTAATTTTGTCAGGGATTTTAAAGCTGAAATGTCATGGATTTTATTGGCACGCAGGCTTAAAGATTCTAAATCTTTTAGTGTAGCTAGGGCATCAATGTCTTGGATATGATTAAAAGATAAATCCAGTGTTTTAAATTCTGCCAATCTACCAATTTTATTTAAAGGCTCGATATTATGAATGGCATTGTTATTTAAATATAAAGATTCGATAAAATGCATTTTTGATAATGCGGTAATGTCAGTGATGTGATTATTTGATAAAGTCAGTGTTCTTAATTGACTTACGGTGGATAAGGCGGAGATAGTAGAAATGCTATTATCCGCCAAATCAAGATGAGTAAGATTTTTTAGGTGAGCTAAAGGATGAATGTTGGAAATTTTATTATTGTTGAGTTGTAGGCGAGTTAATTGTGTGAGTTTTTCTAAGGGCTGAATGTCGTAAATCTGGTTGTAGCCAAGCGTTAAGCTGTCATATGAACTTAAATTCGATAAAATGCCGATGTCTTGAATTTCTTGATTTTCAAATTCCAGGTCAAGGCTTTTGCTGTTTTTGCGGTCTGCTGCATGATGATTGCCGAATAGGGTCTCTCTTAAAATAACCGCTTCGCAAGCTTCTATGTCAATGATGTTTGTGTGTTTCATATAATGTCCTTTGGTGTCGTTTTTGATGAATTTGGTAAACAATGGTGTATTTATTTTATTTTAATGTTACAAAAATAGTCAAGCATTATTTTTTAAAAAAATCTCAGTCAATGATAATGGTCTTCAATCAGAGCGACAAAGACACTCTATAAATCTGTTTATAAATTTTTATAAAACTAAAAGATAATAAAAATTTAACAATCAATATATTAAACTTTCTGCGAAACGCCGAAATAAGGAAAACCGCTCAAAGTGAGCTTGTCGAACCGCCACGGTTTTTTGCCACCCGAAGGCATAGCTTAAGGGCGAACGGAAAAAACTTAGTTTTGCAGGAAGTCTATTAAAATAAAAAAACTTGCCATCTACGTGCTAGCGGCAAGTTTTATAAAGATGTTTTTTTGTATTAAAGGTGATTTTAAGAAAGTTAAAAAATCTAGCGGATTGGCGGTGCGTCATTTTAAGTGTAAACCCCACCACTAGGAAAGCTCTTGTATGAGTTTAAATCTGGGCAAAGTGTTACCGTCAATCGTTACGCTTTTACAAAACATCGCCAACGGGCGTACCCATACGCCATAATCGCCATATAAGGCACGATACACCACGAGCCACTCAGAGCTTTCAGAATGGCGGGCGGTGTGTAGGACTTGGTAAAGATTGCCTTTGTAGTGGCGGTAGATGCCTTGCTTTATTTCATTGGGAGCTAGGAGCATTTTTCTGAAGCCAATTTTTGATTATTGTGTGTAGAAATGGCATTAATTGTAATGTCTTGGTTTTCTAGACCATACAGCGTTTGCAAATTATGGCAATAA
>JAUNEE010000056.1 GCA_030525705.1 Moraxella sp. | reverse complement strand
AATTCCCCGTTAAGATAAAGTTACTCGGGGCATTGGCAAATACCGCTCGCCAAGCGATGATTAAGTTTTTAAATGGTGTAATCAGCGATTGATTAAACCCTGTAATGCCATAATAACATAAACCTTGAATGGGGCGTTCTTTATTGCAATGAGCAAAGGCGGTTATCCAAGTTAAACTGTCCATTAGATATTGGATAATGTCATCGTGAATAACCGCTTTATTGGGATTGTCATTATTTATAAAAGTATCGTCATTATTGGCAATCACTGCAAAATAATGATTTAATCCACCCATTTTTTAGCCCTTGGCAATCGGCGACAATTCTTTATGAAACCCTGTTGCCCCCTGATAAGCGTGGGTGGCGTTTAATAGGGTATTTTCCGCCCAATGTTTGCCAATCAGCTGTAAGCCCACAGGCAAACCGCCAACAAAGCCCACAGGGTGCGACAAACTTGGCAAGCCTGCCAAATTAACCCCAATGGTATAAACATCGCCCAAATAAATTTCGGCAGGGGTCAAACTTGCCCCAATCGGATAGGCAGTGGTCGGAGCGGTGGGCGTGGCGATGAGGTCGCAGGTTTCAAAGGCTTTTAAAAAGTCGTTTAATACCAGACGGCGTACCTTTTGAGCCTTGACATAATAGGCATCAAAGTAGCCAGCCGACAAAGCATAAGTCCCCATTAGGATACGGCGTTGCACTTCTGTCCCAAAACCTTCACTACGTGAACGAGTGTACAAATCGTGCAAATCCTTAGGATTTTCACAGCGATAGCCGTAACGCACGCCATCAAATCTTGATAAATTGGAGCTGGCTTCGGCAGGGGCTAAGAGATAATAAGTGGCAAGGGTAATTTGTGGGTCGGTCAAATGCACATCTACCAAAGTCGCCCCTAACTCTTGATAGACTTTTAGTGCTTCATCAATTTTGGCTTTAACATCAGCGTTTAAGCCTTCGCCAAAATATTCTTGCGGTACGCCCACTCTTAGCCCTGCAAGTGGTTTGTCGCTTGCCACTTTGTCTAATTCGCCCACCCAGTTTGGCACATCTTTATTTACACTTGTACTGTCTTTGGGGTCATAACCGCTCATCGCCTGTAATAGATAGGCACAGTCTTGTGCTGTTCGCCCAAACGCCCCTGCTTGGTCAAAACTTGACGCATAGGCAATCATACCAAAGCGAGACACACGCCCATAGGTGGGTTTAATGCCTGTAATACCACAAAAGCTGGCTGGCTGGCGAATAGAGCCGCCTGTATCCGAACCAGTAGCAACAGGCATAAGACCGCTTGCGACCGCCGCCGCACTACCACCTGATGAGCCACCAGAGACACGACTTAACTCATAAGGGTTATGCACCGCCCCAAAGTAGGAGCTTTCATTGTCCGACCCCATTGCAAATTCGTCCATATTAAGCTTGCCAAGCGAAATAAAGCCAGCGTTGGCGATGTTTTCCACCAAAGTGGCGTTATAAGGGGCGGTAAAGTTTGAGAGCATTTTTGAGCCACAAGTGGTCAAAATGCCTTGTGTGCAAAGGTTGTCTTTATGAGCCATTGGCACGCCAAGTAGCGGACGAGTGTCGCCCTTGCTACGCAGGTCATCGGCAAGGCGAGCCTGTTCTAATGCCAATTCAGGCGTTACGGTGATAAAGCTGTTAATGTCTTTATCTAGTGTGTCAATCCGCTTTAAAAAATGCTCTGTCAGCTCCACCGAGCTAAATTGTTTGTTTTGTAAGCCGTCAGCGATTTGGCGGACAGATAGGGTGTGTAGGGTTGTCATAGTTTTCTCTAAAATTTGCTTTTTTTAAATTGGTGTGTAGGGGCGAATTGCAATTCGCCCTGTGCGTTTTTTGGGCAAATTGCCATTTGCCCCTACGGTTTAAAATCACTCAATCACTTGTGGCACTAAATACAATCCGCCTTGTACGGCAGGGGCAATCGCTTGATTTAACTCACGATTGACCGCCAAACCATTTAAATCCACCACATCGGGGCGTAACACTTGCACGCCATCGTGGACATTGGTCAAAGGCTTGATGTCATCGGTATCCACAGACGACAGTACTTCCATCATTGATAAAATCTTGCCAATGCTATCAGCATAGGCACAGCACTGATTTTCGTCCACGGCAAGGCGAGATAAGTTGGCGATTTTGGCAAGTTCTTGGGCGGAGAGGGTGTTTGACATATCAATCCTAAATAAAGTCTAGAGCTTATGTAAAAAATTGCCTTATTGTAGCACACCCACCAAGCACAACCAAGCCTGTTCATAAGACTTTTGGAGAACATTTGTTGTTTTTAAAAAATCATAAACCCACCATGATTAAAAGTAATAACGTATTGAATTGCTTAAAATTTAAACAAAGTCTCATTCTTTTTCGCCTTTTTCCCGAAAAATCGCATAAAAATACAAATTTTCTTGCAATTTAATGGTAAAATTACGCAATTAACCATGATTTTTTTTTGATAAGTCTGTATAATTTACCACAATTTTTGTGCGTTGTCGTTTTGTATAAATTTTAATCAACCGAAGGTGCTAAAGTGCCGTTTGGTCTTTGGTGATGTTTTTAAGAGATAAGCCGAAGAAAAACGCCCACTTGCGTACCACAAAACCAACGCCGCTCGTATGACCGATGACCTTGTTTTGACAATTCGAACAAGGTTTGTTTATCACCCAGTTTGGATTTGACCATGAATTTGTTTGGATTTTTATCAACCAATATCGCCATCGACTTAGGTACTGCTAATACTTTGATTTATGTTCCGGGCAAAGGCGTGGTTCTAGATGAGCCGACCGTTGTTGCCTTGCGTAGCAACCGCACCCAAAATCCTACGGTGGCAGCGGTTGGTCTTGATGCCAAGCAAATGCTTGGACGTACTCCTGATAACATTACCGCCATTCGCCCGATGAAAGATGGCGTGATTGCGGATTTTGAAGTGACTGAAGAAATGCTTAAGCATTTCATTAAAAAGGTAAAGGTGAAACGCTTTCTTGCCGACCCAAATGTGGTGGTGTGCGTGCCATGCCGTTCTACTTTGGTCGAACAGCGTGCCATTAAAGAAGCGGTAGAGCGTGCAGGGGCGAATATTGTCCGTCTTTTAGAAGAACCGATGGCGGCGGCGATTGGTGCGGGTTTGCCTGTCCATGATGCCAGCGGCTCTATGGTGGTGGATATTGGCGGCGGCACGACTGAGATTGCGGTTATTGCTTTGTCTGGCTGTGTGTATGCGGATTCTGTGATGGTTGGCGGTGATAAATTCGATGACGCCATCATTAACCACGTTAAAAAAACGCACGGCTGCTTCATTGGTGAAACCACGGCTGAACGTATTAAGGTTGAAGTTGGCACAGCCATTGATGATGGCGAAGTGTTGGAAGTGGAAGTTCGTGGACGCTCTATGGCGGAAGGCGTACCAAAAACCTTTAGTGTTACCTCTAAAGAAATTTGTGAAGCCTTGTCTGAGCCTGTGAATGACATTGTTTTGGCAGTGAAAAAAGCCTTAGAAGAAACCCCACCAGAACTATCAAGTGACATTGCTGAGCGTGGTATCATGCTGACAGGGGGCGGGGCGTTGCTACGTAATCTTGACCGTTTGTTGTCTAAAGAGACAGGCTTGCCTGTGGCGGTTGCTGAAGACCCACTGACCTGCGTGTCTCGTGGTGGCGGCAAGGCGTTGGATTTTATCAATAACAAATCGCTGAACATGATTTTTGTTGGCTAAGCTTCATGTCAAGTTTGTTTGCGGACCATCCTTTATTGTTTAGAAAAACGCTCGCCCTTGCGATTTTTGCATTGGTGCTCGTTTTGTTTGACAGTAAAAATCCCGAGTGGTTCTCAAAAGTACGCTCAGCCAGCCATGCCGCCATGCAGCCCATTTATCAGTTTTCTTTGATACCGAGCGGGCTTGGGCATTGGGCAGATGGGCAACTTGAAACCAAAGAAAGCCTTAGAAGGGAAAACATCCGCCTACAGACTGAGCTGCTTCAGGCCAAAGCACGTCTACAGCAGCAGGATTATTTGGTCGCCCAAAACAGTCGCCTAAAGGGCGTGCTTAGCACCATTCAGCCTGACAATCAAAGAATGCTAATGGCACAAGTCATCGGCACTGACACCAACCCCTTAAAGCAGATTGTTGTGCTAAATAAAGGTGCGTCAGATGGTGTCCAAATTGGACAGACCGTCATTGATGAAAATGGTATTTTAGGGCAGGTCATCAACACCTACCCGAACACCAGCCGACTGCTACTCATCACCGATGAACAGCAGTCTGTTTCTGTGACAGTAGCGCGCACAGGTCAGCGTGCCATGGTCACAGGGGGTGGTCGCCTTGATGCTTTGTCTTTGGACTATATCTTTAAAACTGCCGATGTGATGGAAGGCGATGTTTTGATTTCTTCGGGGCTTGGCGACCGTATTCCAGCGGGTTATAAAGTTGGGACGATTACCAGCATTGATACCACTCGTACAGACAGTTTTGCCGACATCGCAGTGTTACCTGCTGCCAACTTCCTGGGCAGTAGCTACGTCCTTATTTTGCAAGATAAATCCTGATGGGTCGCTTGCTTCCTTTGTTTGTGATTGCTGCCACATTTGTCGTGGCATCGATGATGAATGTCTATCCTTTAAGTTTCGCTTTGGCGTCCTACCGACCTATGATGCTTATTTTGGTGTTGATTTTTTGGGCGATGTACCAGCCTAAATATGTCGGCGTGGGCATTGCGTTTTTGGTTGGCTTGGCGGCAGATTTATTGCTTGATACACATTTGGGTCATCAGGCATTTTGTGCAGTGGTCGCGGTTTTTGTCATTCGGGTGATGACTGTTTATGCCAAGCGTCTGAGTTTTAGCTCGGCATGGATTCTTACGACCGTTGCTTTGAGTGTGTATCGCTTATTTCTTTGGTTATTTCAATCTTTTGCCCATGAGGGCTTTTCTTTGACGGGTTTTTTGTCTTTTGTGGTTAGCTTGCTCATTTTTCCTGTGGTTTGGTGGGTGTTAATGAGAGCGAATAGACGCATTAGCCCCCGTATTTTTTAATTTATGTCTCACTCTTTAAATATCATTTTGGCGTCCACGTCACCCAGACGTTCCGAACTGTTACAGCAGGCGCGTGTGGATTTTTCGGTTTTGGCGGTGGCAGTTGATGAGTCTGTTCGACCATCAGAATCGTCTGTTGATTATATTTTACGTATGGCAAAAGATAAGGCAGACGCTGCTTTGGGTGTGTTAAATGCTGGTGACTTGACGGATAAAGCCACGCTCGTTTTAACAGCAGACACCATCGGTGTTTTAGAGTCTGGTCAAGTTTTAACCAAGCCTGTGGGCAAGGTGGACGCTTTTGCTATGTGGCAGCTGATGTCAGGCAATAGTCATGTGGTGATGACAGCGGTGGCGGCACGTCTTGTGATGGCAGGACAGCTTATCTGGCAAGATGAAATTTTAGAAAAAACTACAGTGCGTTTTCGTGCTTTGACTGCAGATGACATGGTGTATTATTGGCAGACCCAAGAGCCGATTGATAAAGCGGGCGCTTATGCCATTCAAGGTTTCGGGGCGACATGGGTGGCAGGCATTGAGGGTGATTATAGCAATGTTGTTGGATTGCCCTTGGTGGCAACACTGGGTTTAATCGAACGTGGCAAGAGTGCCTTGATGAGCCATTCATTTTCCTAAAAACGCATTTGTCTTTTTGTTCTATTCTTCTTATAATGATAAAAAATTCACAAGAAAGAGCAAAACGTGTCTGAAGAGATTTTAATCAATCACGGTCCTTTGGAGTCTCGGGTTGCCTTGCTAAGTGCAGGCGTGACCAGTGAGATTTTAATCGAACGCCACCAAAAACTTGGCATGGTTGGCAATATTTACCTTGGCACGGTGGTGCGTGTCTTGCCTGGTATGCAGGCGGCATTTGTGGATATTGGCGAAAGTCGCACCGCATTTTTGCACGTCAATGATATGCAAAAACAAGACGCTTGGCACGCCGCCAGTGAAGCAGAACCATCAGAGCTTTCCATTAAAAAAACCAATCCTGCCGATTTAATTGAGTACCGTCTAAAACAGGGTATGCGTATTTTGGTGCAAGTCATTAAAGACCCCCTTGGCACAAAAGGGGCGAGACTCACCACCAGCATTTCTCTGCCGTCACGTTACTTGGTTTATTTTCCTGAGGGTGAAGCGTACATCGGGATTAGTCAGCGTATTGAGCATAGCGAAGAACGCCATCGCCTAAAAACCACCCTACAAACCCTCCTTCAGACGGTCAATTTATCAGGCGGATTGATTGCTCGCACCGCCGCAGAATTCGTACCGACAGAAAAACTTGAACAAGATATTTATTATTTGTGGACATTGTGGCGGACAGTGCTTGCCAGAAAGCAGCTAGCTGCAGGCAAAAAAAATGCGGTGCTTTTATATCGTGAGCTGTCATTGCCTTTGCGTTGTCTTCGGGACTTGGTCAATGAAAACACGCAAAAAGTAGCAGTTGATGACCCACAAATGTACATTACTTTAACTAATTTTGCCAAGGAATTTGTGCCGCACATTGCAGCCTCCATTGTGCATTACACGGGCGAACAGCCGTTGTTTGATTTGTACCGTGTAGAAGACGATTTGCAAGGCGCGTTAAAAAGACGGGTGGATTTAAAATCGGGCGGTTATCTTATCATTGACCAGACTGAGGCGATGACCACCATTGACGTGAATACAGGTTCTTTTGTGAACGGTCGCTCCTTGGAGGATACGGTTTATAAGACGAATCTTGAAGCGACGCACGCCATCGCTCGTCAGTTACGTCTTAGAAATTTGGGCGGAATTATCATTTTAGACTTCATTGATATGAGCGAATCGGAGCATAGAGATGGTGTTTTAGAAAGTTTAAAAAATCAATTAAGCCTTGATTATGCAAAAACCAGCATCACCCAAGTGAGTGAGCTTGGATTGGTTGAAATGACCAGAAAACGCACACGTGAAAGTTTGCCGCAGCAGCTGTGTGAGCCTTGTGCTGTTTGCCAAGGACGGGGTTATATAAAGAGTAGTGAGACAGTCTGTCTTGAGATTTTTCGTGAGCTTATGCGATGTGCTAAGACTTATAATGTGCCGAAGAGATTTAAAGTGGTTGCTCATGCCAGTGTGATTGATCGCTTACTGTCTAGTGAAGCGGATGCTGTGGCTGATTTGGCGGAGCTGCTGGGTCGGGAGATTTGCTTTGAGGTTGAGCCTTTATATAGCCAAGAGCAGTTCGACATCGTATTGGACTAATTTTTTTTAAAAAATACTTGACGCGCAGAAAATTTTCATTATAATAGTCCGAATGTTGAGTGAGATGTTGGATAGGCAGTAAAAAAAGTTTAAA
>JAUNEE010000007.1 GCA_030525705.1 Moraxella sp. | reverse complement strand
CAAGCTCTGACCGCACTTCATCAATGGCTTTATCAAGTTCTCGCACGCTTTCATTTAATGCCATCAATGGGGCTAAATCTTCGGCTTTGTCCAATAGACTATGAAAACCACCGCTAATTAAACGGCTAACACGATTGGATAGAGTTTCGCTCATAACTGCTCCTTTTGGAATTCAATTAAACTTTGGTATGGGCTTGTAAGGGCGAATTGCAATTCGCCCTACGGGTTAATGGTGTATTTTGTATTCATTTTTAAGTTTAATGGCTATAATTTTTTTAAATGCTAAGCCATTCTTACCTTACAAATTTTTTTTAAATATTTTCTTTTTAACATTTAACAAATTTATTTATCATTTTTTATTTTGATAAATTAAATTTGCCAAATTTAACGTATTGTCTAATTCATTTAACACCGTGTCATCATAGCCCGCCCCTTTGCCTGTAATGGCGAGCTGTAAAACGCTGTCCATTAGGCGGATAATTCGCCACATTAATTGTTTTTCAAAATCCACGAGTGCCGATTTGTCACAAGTTCTGGGGAAATCCGCCACCATGGTTGCCATCAAATCAGGCAGGGCTTCAAATACACGGGCGACAATGTGCGAATGCACGCCCAGCTCTTTTTCATATGTCAAAATCTCGTGGCGAGCGGTTGCCAGATTTTGCTCGGCAAGCGACAAGGCACTTTGGTAGTCGTGGCTTTGGTTGTGGGCAAGGCGGGCTTGCTTGAGCAGTTCTCGTACTTTTTCGGACGGGGTGGTCGCCCCCTCAAGTTGTGATTGAGCGATAAAATCTGCATCTTCTTGGCTAATACGGACGCTTAGGGGGATGCGATTGACGTTTGGCATTCTATGACCCTTGTTTGAATTCATTTGAATTCAATATAAAGTATTTTGATGATGATTACAAGGGGGATTTGATAAAAATTGAGAAAAATTCTTATTTTCAGACAAATGGTAGTATTATAAAGATAAATGCCAATTTAAGCCCAAAAAAAAGCCCAACTTCAGGGTTGGGCGTGTGGCATTAAGCATAAATGAGCTGCTTGTTTTTCAGTCCAGACAGTAGATTGCCGATGTGGTGTATGTCCAGCATGGATTTTGCTCGAGTGCAGGCGACATAGAGCAGGCGAAGTTCCTCGGGGCTGATTTTTACCGCAAGGTTGGTGACGTCATACAGATAGTCATCGCCTATCCGCACCCGTTCCCATTCTAGTCCCTTGGCTTTGTGGGCGGTGGAGACGATGTAGTCGGCAGTGGCGACTGGGGTCTGCTTGGTGAGAGCATCGCTGATGGTTTTTGTGCCGTAGTCTTCGATGAGACGTACCCAAGTTTTCATGTCTGCACCGTCCCCTGTTTCGGAGAATTCTTGCACCTCGCCCCAGTGGTTAAAGTACGCAAGCTCAGGTATGCCGTAGGCGGATTTACCATTTTTTAGGCTTTCTGCGCCTTGACAAAACCGTAAAATCCGCTGGCTGTCGGCTTGCAGGGCGACTTTATGCCCTCGCTTTAACCCTGTGAGCAGTTCACTCATGGCACTGGCGTTGGTGCGGCACAAGATGGCGTCTTTTTGGCTAATGGCAAGACTTCTTGAGAGTTCTGAATGGCGGTTCGGGCTGCCTTTTAGAGGAATGGTTTCTTTTAGGGCGGTGAGTAGCACATTTGCCACTTCGGCAATGGCGTCCCCGAAACGAAACGACTGCGTCAGCAACGTGGCAGGATAGGGCAGGCGTTTCATGGCGTTCACCGCCCCCCGCCATTCATAAATCTGCTGGTGGGCGTCCCCGACATAGATGGTCTGGCAGGGCTGCTGCATGAGTACGCCCATCATGAGGGGGTCGGCGTCTTGGGCTTCGTCAAATAAGACAAAATCGGCAGGGATGATGGGGTTTGAGAGCGTCCAGTATTTTAAATAAATGTCGTGGCTAATGCCTGCTTGGTGGCGGGGGTCGCAGGATTGCTGCCAGCGAGTGAGTAGTGCAGGGTAGAGCTGTTCTTGTAGGGTTTTGGTGTCCGCCTCGGACAGCCATGCAGGTAGGCTGATGTGACGGGGGGCGGGTGCGGTGGCGGACGTTTTACAAAAGGTGGTTAGGGCGTCGCTGATGATGTTGCCAAGCTTGGCTTTGGTCAAGGTGACGGGCTTGTTTACACCATCGACTTGACGCACCACCTCGATGGGGCTTAGCCCAAGCTCGTCCGCCAGCCGTGCGGAGGTGAGCTTAGGCAGGGAGATTTTTGCGGTGATGTCTCGTGGCACATGACGATACGCCAAAGAGTGAAAGGTCTGACAGCGGACATTTCTTGGGAATTTATTTTGGGCTTCGCTGGCGATGGCTTTATTAAATGCCAAATATAGCCCACGCCCAGACAGATTTTCACTGATGAGTTTTAAGGTGCTGGTCTTGCCTGCTCCTGCATAGGCGACCACCTTAAAAGACTGCCCCGTCAATGCCATGTTCAGGGCGGACAGCTGTTCTTCGGTGGGGGTGAAGTGGTTCATGGCTTCTGCTCGCTGGCAGGCTTATCGGTTTCTTTGACCAGCAGTCTGGCGGTGACAAGCCCAAGCTCAAACAAAAGACACATCGGCACGGCAAGCATAATCATGCTCGCTCCGTCGGGGGGCGTGACCACCGCCGCCACCCCGAAACAGCCGACAATAATATAGCGGCGTTTTTCGGCAAGACTTGCCACGCTGACCACTTTCATGAGTACCAAAAGTAGCGTCGCCACAGGGATTTCGAACATTACCCCGAACACGAAAAACAGCTTTAACACGAAGTCCAAATAACTGTCAATGTCCGTCATCGGTAGGACGTTATCTGGTGAAAACATCACAAAAAACTTCAGTGCAGGCACTAAAACCACGAAATAAGCGAACGCCACCCCCA
Source organism: Moraxella sp. (assembly GCA_030525705.1). Classification (GTDB taxonomy): domain Bacteria; phylum Pseudomonadota; class Gammaproteobacteria; order Pseudomonadales; family Moraxellaceae; genus Moraxella. Next base: position 41,218 of record JAUNEE010000007.1, on the reverse strand, counting down.
CATAAAACAGCACGATGGCAGACAGTAAAAGCGGCATAGCCACCCGCTTTTCATGGCGGTATAAGGCGGGCGTCACAAAGCCCCAAATCTGAGCAAGAACGAACGGCACGCTTAAAAATAACGCAATAAAAAACGTCAAACGAATCGGGGCTAAAAATCCAGACGCCACGTCCGTAGCGATAAGGCTTGCCTCACTGGGCAAAAGAGAGACCAAAGGGTCAGAAATGAAATCATAGAGCTGACGGCTAAATCCCACCAAGGCAAGAAATACCACCACCACACAGCCAATCATCTTCATCAGCCGCACACGCAGTTCAGCAATGTGCGACATGAGGGGCATATCATCGGCAGAGGTAGTTGGCTTCGTCATCGGTCGTCAGCTTAAAATTAGGGATAAAACTCAGGCGTATCATACAGCAGGGTATCGGCTTTGGTGTTCGCCAAAAATGGGGGCGGTGGCAGGCGGCGTCTTTTGTCATAGTCCCCCAATAAAAAAAAGCGTCCGTTCATTGGTTTGGTTTCTGGTTGATTAAAGGCGAGTGTGGGGGCTGTGTTTTCGGTATTTTTTTCGGTGTCGGTGTCCGCTGTGTGCGTGGCTGAATGTCCGAAAGCAGCGATGGCTTGCCAAGCGTTTTTTGGGGCGGTGTCATTTGTCAAAAGCTCGCCTGTGCTTGGGTCTTCTTTTGGGGTGTCTTGTGTTAAAACCGTGTCTGAAGCCGCATCTGAAACTGTGTCCAAGCCAAGCAGTCCTCGGCGGTCGGCAGCCCTAGGCTCAAGCGTATCAGAGCCGTCCGCTGTGTTTTTTGTCAAGGCGTCCTTGGTGAAATCCGCTTCTTTTTTTAGGGTGTTTAGCTCGGCTTTTAGGGCGGCTTCTGTGGCACGGAGCTTGGCAAGTTCCGCCTGCACGTCGTCTTTTAATTGACGCTGTAAGGCGACAAGGTCAAGCTCCGCCCCGACCTCACGCTGTAGGCGGTCTTTATTATGCAAAAACAGGGCGTACCACTTGCCCAGCTGACGCATTGCCAGCACCAGTTTATCAGGACCTAGCACGATGAGTGCAATCGTCCCAAATAAAAAAATCTCAAAAAACCCAAGTCCGAACACGCCTTGCCCTTACCGTGTCTTAGGCTTGCTCGCTGTCATCACGCTTGGTGATGGGGGCTTTGTCGGGGTCGTTGACGGGGGTGGCTTTGACTTCTGTGATGGCAGCGGTTTCGTCTTTGACGGCGTCTTTAAAGCCCTTGACGGCATGCCCGATGTCTTTTCCGGCGTTTTTTAGCTTGCTTGTGCCGAAGATGACCACAACGACCGCCAAAAAAATCAGCCAGTGTGTCAATGAAAAAGAACCCATAACCCCTCCTGTTAAAATTAAAAATAACGGGCATTATAGCACAGTTTTCTGATTAAAAAAACGCCTAAACGCACCAGATGAAAAAAGGCTAAAATCGGGGCTTGGCTTGAATGATAGTGATTTTAAGTCCAAAAGCCATCAAAACCATTCGCTCTTAGGCGATGCCTGCAAGTGAAACGGTTTTTCGCTAGGTTTTCCAAGCTTGCTTTGGTAAAAAAGCCTAATGTGGTGTATTTTTAGGTTAATTGACTAAGCTTCCTACAAAACCCAAAGATAAGGAAAACCGCTAAAAGTGAGCGTGTCGAACCGCCATGGTTTTCCCGCCCGAAGGCATCGCTTAAGGACGAACAAAAACCTAGTTTTGCAGGAAGTCTACTATATTTTTAAAAAACCAAGATTTTTACTTGGCGGTTTTGTGATTTTTTGGTATAATTGGCACTCCCACCTTCAGGTGAATGATATTTGCCGAAAAGGTTTTCTTTGACACTCGTCATTAAAGAGGTAATTATGAAACTTAAGACCAAGCGTGGTGCTGCCAAGCGTTTTAAAAAAACCGCCAATGGCTTCAAGCGTAAGCAAGCCTACAAGCGTCACATTCTCACGAAAAAATCTCCTAAGCGTATCCGCCAGTTGCGTGGTTGCGTGATGGTTCATGTCGCTGACGTTCCGTCAATCCGCCGTATGTGCCCTTATCTATAATTTAGGAGAATAAAATGGCTCGTGTAAAACGTGGTGTACAAGCTAACCGCCGTCATAAAAAAGTTCTAGCCCGTGCAAAAGGCTACTACGGTGCACGTTCTCGTGTGTATCGTGTTGCTGTGCAAGCGGTAATGAAAGCAGGTCAATACGCATACCGTGACCGCCGTAACAAGAAACGTTCTTTCCGCCGTCTGTGGATTGCCCGTATCAATGCGGCTGCTCGTCTAAACGGTCTGTCGTACAGCCGTCTCATCAATGGCTTGAAAAAAGCGAACATTGAAATCGACCGCCGTATCCTAGCTGACATCGCCATGCATGACGCAGTAGCATTTACTGCCATCGCTGACAAGGCGAAAGCTGCATTGGCATAATATTATCCTTGGATAATACATAAGAAGCCAAGTCCTTTTTGGGCTTGGTTTTTTGCTTTTTAGGGATAAGTGGTTTATGATAAAAAGTGAAATCAGATGATTGTGTGATATCTTTTATAGTCAATTCTATTCAAAACCAGACAAAGGTTTTTCGCTCAAAGTGAGCTTGGGAAACGTAGCGGAAATCCGCCCGCAGGTATAGCTTAGGGCGAACGGTTTTGCTGTATAGTTTTGATATGAATTAAGTATAAGATTAAGGTTGCTCTAAAGGATTGAATTTGAGATTTTTTGAATGTCATAAAACTTGGTTGGTGGTTGTTTTTTTTGTGGATGAAGTGGCAGTAATGCCGATTCTTGAATTTGGCGGAATGATTTTTGAGTGGCATGACCCTAAGTATGAGTTAGTCCTTAATAAGCGTAACCTTTTCATTTGAGGAGGTGGTAAGCGTTTTCGGTGACTAGTTTGCTATTGAATTTGAGGACGTTGGTGATTACAATGAACGCAGAATGATTATTATCGGTATGAGTAGCCATGCAAGATTGATTGCTGTGGTTTATACCCAAAGAGAGGAAGTTTTTAGAATTATCACAGCTTATTTTCCAAGCAATGAACAGGTAAGGGGTTATCACAATGCACGAACACGACTTTGATTTTGACCGTTATAAACGTTTGGATATTAGTGCTGCTAAGCCTGCCAGACTAAACCCAAGCATTAAAAAGTTGCAGGATAATCTGAATATGACCGCCCCTCAGGACGAACTCACCAGCTTTTTTGACACCGATGTCCAAGAAGCCATCAGACGGCACAACACCCCACAAGATAGAGAGCGTCTAAATACCGTCATTAGAGCGTTATTTGCGGTGGCTTAAGTTTTTGACGGGTTACGCCAAAAGCGTTTCATACGGGATTTTTAAGCCTTGCTGGAGCTTTTTTATCATAGAAAGGCTGAAGCGTGCGTTTTTTGCTGAGGATTTCTAAGACTTTGCTTTTCGCGCCGAGGTACGGGTTTAAGCCCTCTTGGGTTAAGCCTTGCTGCTGCATCACAAGATGAATGGCAGCCAATGGACTGGCGTTCGGCATAAGATAGGCTTGATTTTCATAATGCCCAATCAGCACCAAAAGCCCATCACGAGCATCCGCCTTGGGCGTACCTGCCTTAGCTTGGAAGCGGGGTTTTAACGCGCTAAAAGCCGCAGTTAAATCATCGTCATGTCGAATAGAATTGACTATAATTCTCACAATAAAACCCCACCCACTAAATACAGTCTATTCTTAACATGGGAAACGATCAACCCCACCCCAAAACCTAATCCTCCCTCTTATGACTCCCAATCCCAAAAAAAACCAACACCCCCCTAAAAAATAATCAGGCATCACCCCCGCTTTTTTATGACGTTAAAACGCTAATCCTGCAAAAAAATAAAAAATACTCCGCATAAAAAAACGAATTAAGCAATTTTTGTCAGTAAACAGTCATTCATTTAGTAGAACGCCTGTGAGAAAGTGACAATTCTTTGGCAATATTTTTTACATAAAAATACATATCTTAAAGTATAAATACATAATTAAAAATCCGCCCAAGCTTTTATAAAGCCTATCATTAAAAAAATCAAATCTAGCCGAAAAATTGCTGAAAAAACCACCAAAATCCCCCTAAAAACTCGGGAAATCGCACATGGTTTACAGTCGTTCCGCTTAAAAATAGTGCGGGGGGGGGGGTGATATAAATTTTTTTTGGTATGTTTTTTGCAGGTAATACAGTGTCAGCATAACTGGCTCTTTTTGCCATGAGCGTTTTTAGGATTTTTTAGGGTTTCTTAAGATGTCTCTAAAAACGTGCGTGTTTAAGAACGGTCGCTGGTATGTATCTTTTTCTCAAGGAAAAACCTTATGAACCATATTTATAAAGTGATATTCAATAAAAGCACCGGCACCTTTATGGCGGTGACTGAATATGCCCGTGCAGCAGGCAAGGGCAGCGCTGGTGCGGTTGGCACAGCCAAAAGCAGCGGCAAATTCGCTAAAAACTTAGCCCTATCTGCCCTATCTGCGGCAGTAATGATGGTCAGCGGCGTCTCTAATGCGGCGGTTGTGATTAGCTCAACAGACAGCAGTAGTAATACAGCCAGTGCGAACGGCAACTTAACAGGTATTGCCATCGGTCAGAATGCACAAGTTACAGGCACGTCAGGCGGTCCTATCGCCATCGGTGGTAATGCTGTGGCAAGTAGTACCAGTGGCACCGTCGGTGTGATTGCCATCGGTACTGGTGCACAAGCCAGAGGCGAAAATAATATCGCCTTGGGCGGTAATGCCAGTGCTACAGGCGGAAATAACGCCTTTGCTATCGGTGGTGGTGCACAAGCATCAGCAAATACCTCTACTGCCATCGGTGCAAATGCGAACAGTGCAGGCGCAAACGCTGTTGCCATCAGTACGGGTGCAACTGCAAGTGCCAATGCTGCAGTGGCTATCGGTTCTGGTTCAAGAAGTAATGGAGAGAGTACAGTTGCCATCGGTAATTCTTCTGTTGCCTCCAATCCCCTTTCTGTGGCAGTCGGTGGCGGTGCAACTGCTACAAGCGAAAGAACCGTAGCGGTAGGTGCACAGGCACAGGCGACAGGTGACAGCTCAGTATCTATCGGTAATACAACACGTGCGACAGCTGCACAGACGGTAGCGGTGGGTTCAGATGCTAAGGCACTTTCTAGTTTTTCTACCGCTTTGGGCTTTCGTGCGACAGCCTCTGGTGGTCAGGGTGCTGCTACAGCGATTGGTTGGACTGCTTCTGCTGACGAAGGCTCGGTTGCCATTGGTGCTGCGGCTAATGCAACAGGTGGTACTTGGGCAACAGCGATCGGCTCTCAGACGATTGCAAATAAGGCAGGTGCTACCGCTCTGGGTCTACAAGCCCACGCCACAGGTAGAGAAGCAATCGCATTGGGCGGCGTTTTCGGTGCAACAGACGCAAACCGTACCTTAGCATCAGGTGAGAGTGCCATCGCCATCGGTAAAGGCTCTCAAGCGACAGGCAGTCAGTCCATCGCCGTTGGTGTGGGTAATAAAGTCTCTGCGGCGAATGCAGGTGCGTTCGGTGACCCGAACACCATCGGTGCAGATGCTACTGGGTCTTATGCCTTTGGTAATAACAATACTATTAACCAAGCGAATACCTTCGTTTTAGGTAACAGCGTTACCACCACCCAAGCTAACAGCGTGATTTTGGGCAATGCTTCTAGCGACAAAGCAGGTACAGCGGTTAATGAAGCAACAGTCGGTCCTTTGAGCTACTCAGGCTTTGCGGGGGTTTCTTCTGCGAATAATGGTGTAGTTTCTGTTGGTTCAGCCGCCAACCCACGCCAAATCGTGAATGTGGGTGCAGGTGCGATCACTGCCACGTCCACAGACGCCATCAACGGCTCACAGCTGTATGCCGTGGCGGATAAATTGGGTCAGGGCTTTAAAGTAACCGAAGCAGGTACGCTAAGAGGCACCGTCACCCCCGGTGAGACTGTGAACTTCATTAAAGGTGATAACACCACTGTAACTGTCACCCCTGAAACAGCGGTAGGCGTAACCACCGTTAAGTATGATGTAAATATCGATGGTGAGACCATTGTTAATGACGGCGGCGTCTTAAAAGCAGTCGCACCTGTGGCGGACATTCCAACCACTACCCTAAATCATAACGGTGCAACCACACAGCCATTCTCAACCAAGCCGGGCGAGGGCAATAACTTCGTTACTGCTACCAATTTGGCAAATGCCCTAAATGACAGCGGCTTTAACCTAAGAGCGAATGCTTCAGGTGGTACAGCGACTGACAATGCACGTGATAAACGCATTGCTAACGGTGATACCTTTGTACTTACCGCAGGGGACAATGTGACTGTTGATGGCGTTGATAACGGCTTTAAGGTCAGTGTGACAGGTAGCGGCACAGTCACTGCAACCCCAACAGGCTCTACCACTGCCCCTCAAACTCAAAGAAACCAGCTAATAAACGCTGGCAATGTTTCTGCTGCCATCAACGCCTCAGGCTTTAGAGTGGCGGATAACGGTGCGGTGACTTCAGAAATCGTTAACCCAGGTGAAATCGTGGACTTTGTTGACGGCACGAACACCACTGCGGATGTGACTGTCGTAGGTGGCAGAAACACCGTTACGTTTAACGTTAACACCAACGCAGCGTTAACCCCGAACCAAGCAGGCACGCCTGAAGCGGGGAAAGTGACTACCAGTACACCTAACCAAATCGCCAACGCCCAAACCGTTGCTGACGCGATCAACAACTCAGGCTTCAACGTTACTTCAGGCAAAACAGGTACAGGCGTTGCTAACGGCACTACCACTGAGCTAGTGAACCCAGGTGAAACCGTCACCTTCCAAGCAGGCGACAACATGGTTGTCACTCAAGCAAACGGTGTATTCACTTATGCCACTGCAAAAGATGTGGTGTTTAACAGTGTTACCTCTAACAGCGTAACTATCCCGACCACTAACGGCGGCAGCCCAATCGTTATCAACGAAGCAGGCATTAACGCAGGTAATAACAAAATCACCAACGTAGCACCAGGCACAAACCCAACAGACGCAGCGACCGTAGGTCAGTTGCCGACTGTAGTTGCTGGTAACGGTGTTCAAGTTTCAGAAGGCACTAACGCAACTGGCGGTAAACAGTACACTGTAAGTGCAACTGCTACGCCTGTAAACGTTGAAACAGGTGATGTGAATGTTGACCCAACCACAGGTAAAGCTGCTGGTACAGGTGCAGGCGACAAGAACCTAACTGACGCTAACACAGTTGCTGATGCAATCAACAACGCAGGCTTTAAAGTTGCCCAAAACGGCACTGCACAGCCTGACCTAGTGAACGCAGGTGACACGGTTGACTTCGTAGATGGCAACAACACCACAGCGAGCGTAACCACCACGCCAACTGGCACCACTGTTACGTTTGATGTAAAAGAAGCGACCATCGCGAAGCCTGCCCAAACAGGTCCTGAAGCTGGTAAGCTAGCTGCGCCAGCAGAAGATGGTGTAGTCACTGCGAACAACCTAGTAGAAGCGATCAACAACTCAGGCTTCAACGTTACTTCAGGCAAAACAGGTACAGGCGTTGCTAACGGCACTACCACTGAGCTAGTGAACCCAGGTGAAACCGTCACCTTCCAAGCAGGCGACAACATGGTTGTCACTCAAGCAAACGGTGTATTCACTTATGCCACTGCAAAAGAAGTTGACTTTGATAAAGTAAACGCTGACACCATTACTGTAGGTGGCGACAAAGCAGGCAACACAAGCCCTGTTACCATCACTGCAGGTAATACACCTAACAGCGGTACCATCTCAGGTCTACAAACCTTCTTGCCGAACCCAGCAGCAACTGCACAGCCAGCACCAGCCAACTTGGCGAATGCTCCTGTGAATAACGCAGCTACCTTGGGTGACGTACTAAATTCAGGTTGGAACCTACAAAGAGGCGGTACAGCGGTTGACTTCGTTAACCCATACGATACTGTGAACTTTGAAGCAGGTCGTAACGTAACGCTTGACCACAGAACTGATGGCAAAACCAGCACCATCGTAATCAATGCAACTGCACCAGCAGCAGTAGCAGGTACTACGGTAGAAGCAGGTAACGGCATCGTTGTAAATCAAGTAGGTGACGTTGTTACCATTAGTGCTGATACTGTTCCATTGACCACCGTTGATGGTGTAACCGTGACTCCAGCGTCACCGAACAAGCTAGCGACTGCAGGCGATATCGCCAATGCAATCAATAACGCAGGCTTTAAAGTGGCTGAGAACGGCACTGCACAGCCTGACCTAGTGAACCCAGGTGACACCGTTGACTTCGTAGATGGCAACTTGACCACGGCACGTGTAACCACCACCCCAGCAGGTGCGACAGTTACCTTTGATGTGAATGCTCAAGATGTGGTTGAAGAGGCTCAGTTGCCAGTGGTTTACACTGACGCCGCAGGTAACAAGCTGTACAAGCAACCAGATGGCACGTTCAACACCGCACCAGACGGCACAGGTACACCAGTACAACCTGAGAACGTTGTTGCTTCTATGAACAATGGCGCAGGTTCTACTACCGCACCGATGACTTTGGGTAACGTAGCAAGCACCTTGCCAAATACCTATAACACCGATGCATTGAACCCGACTGCACAGCCTGTGACCACGTCACAAGCCTTGCCAGCATTGACCCCAGCACAGCTGAACAATGCCGCAACTGTGGGTGACGTACTAAATGCAGGCTTTAACCTACAAAACAACGGTGCAGCACGTGACTTTGTCAAGCCATACGACACGGTGAACTTCGTGAACGGTGCAGGTACTACCGCTGTGGTAGAAACCAACGCAGAAGGTACTGTCAGCAACGTTCGTTATGACGTGAACTATGACAACTTGACCATCAACGGTCAAACGGTTACCCAAAACCCTGACGGCACGTACAGCTTTAACGTAACAGGCGGTACAGGCACAGGCGGCTTGGCGGCAGGTCCTGATGCGGCGACTGCACAGCCAGTGAACAGCACTGTTGTAAACGGTGTGGGTACAACCGCAACTGTAACACCGCAAGTAGATGCCAACGGCAACACCGTGAACGTTGTGAAAGTTGACAGCCCAATGGCGTATGTGAACGAAGCAGCACCAGCTGACACCTCTACCCCAACCAATACCACAACCTTGGTGGGTGGCGATGCAGCAGCGCCAGTTCAAGTGCTAAACGTTGCAAGTGCCTTGCGTAATGCACCAGCAACACCAAGTGCAACTAACATCGACACGATGACTGCCGCAATGCAAAGCCCAAGCACAGCGAACGGAGGTAACACCAACGTAGCAGCTAACTTAGGTGATGTATTGACCGCAGCGAACATCGCTAAGACTGAAGTTACATCAAATGACGGCAGTGTAGGTATCACTAGTAGCACAGGCGCAAATGGTCAAACCATTTACGACCTACGTGTGGCAGGCGGTGCAAACGTTGACTTGAACCCAATCCATAAGCGTATCGATGACGTTGAGGACGATGCGAACGCAGGTGTTTCTTCAGCTATGGCAATGGCAGCCCTACCACAAGCTTACCTGCCAGGTAAGTCAATGCTAACCGGTGGTATGGCGACCTACAATGGCGAAGGCGCTGTGGCAGTTGGTCTGTCTAAGCTGTCTGACAACGGTCGTTGGGTACTGAAAATCAGCGGTTCTGCTGACACCCAAGGCAACGCCGGTGCAGCCGTAGGTGCAGGTTTCCACTTCTAAGCTTATCGCAACACGCTTGCACGTTCCAAGAGGGGGCGTGCAAGTCCTTAATTTAATCAGATTCATTTAGGAATACTTATGAAAAAAATTAGCAGTTTAAGTGCGCTAAGCTTTGCAGCACTTGCCATGACAGGCTGTCTTGGCACAAAACACCTAAGCCATGACATCACTCGTGAGGGTACGGTTCAGCCAGAAAACATCGTTTTCCCTGAGCTAGAAAAAGCATGGCAAAAAGATGGTCAATTCCCGAACTCAGAGAACCTATCTAAGATTCGTCCAGGCGTTGCCAAAGATGAGCTATATCAGTTGATTGGTCGTCCACACTTTAGCGAAGGTCAATACGCACGTGAGTGGGACTACATCATGAAGTTCTATCAAGCAGATGATACGGTGAAAATCTGCCAGTACAAAGTTATCTTTGACAAAGATTACCGTGGTCAAGAGTTCTACTGGAAGCCTGCTGACTGTGCGAACCACGCAAAAGCACAAACCCCAGCCGCACCGACCATCATTTATCAGCAAGCCCCTGCACCAGCCCCTGTGGTTGTTCCAGCAGCACCAATCATCAGCGAGAAGCTAACCTTGTCAGCAGATGCTTTGTTCTATTTTGACAAATGGAAAGAGCAAGATATGCTACCAAAAGGCAAGCCTGAGCTAGATGCCTTGGCACGTAAACTGGTAGAATACCAATCTAAAGGTCGTATGCAAATCATGATCACAGGTCACACTGACTTGCTTGGTGAAGATATGTATAACATGAACCTATCTCAACTACGTGCCCAAACCGTCCGTAGTTACCTAATCAACCGTGGTGTTGATGCGGGAACAATGATGGCAACGGGTGCAGGTGAGAGTGAGCCAGTTAAGGCGTGTAATATGAATCAACCACGTCAAGCGTTGATTGACTGCTTGCAGCCAAACCGTCGTGTAGAATTGTCTGTGTCTGTTTATGCTTACTAATCCATAAACGACCACAGCCTAAAAACCGAAAAAAGCCTTGTCTTTTTTCGGTTTTTTTTATAAGTATTGTGGTTTAAAAGACCAAAAAACGAGACGAGGAGGGTGTGGACGGTGTGTCATTGGGGGTTGGGGTGAAAAATGGGTAAGATGGTGGGTGGTTGATACAAGTCAGAAAATCAGATGAGAAGAATTGTAAAGAGTGGCTTAAAGATACTACTGCCATGAAATGGGCAGTGAATGGATAAATCATCATTGCGTCCGCCTTGTTTTTGGTGTTATAGTAAATGATTTTAGGGTGGGTTTAAGATGGTTATTTGCTTTAATGCGTAAAATACGGCGTTAAGTTTGCGTGAATGAATGTGGTAAATGTTGCCATATTGCATTTTAATCTGACAAAAATTGACAGATTGTAAGGGAGTTTTGATTGATTACTAACCAAGATTGGTAAGATAATGAAAATTTTTTGTTATAAGTGTATGATTATCGCTCAGTATTTTTTAAGTTTTTATGCAGATATTGATTAGATGCTTGATAAGATTGGCATTGGGTGAAGTGGCTTGGTTTAATATTTAATAGATGGGTATTTTTGGTGGGATTATTTGGGTGTTTTGGGGATTAAATTTTGGGATTAAAAAAGATTTTTGGGTCTTGGGCGGCGTCTTTGGTGCTAAGAAAACAGAGCGAATGAGAATAGGGGGTATTTGTGCGGTTTTACTAACTTAATAAACCTTAATTATCTTTTTAAAATGACTGAATTGTTTTTTATTGGTGGCTTGGCTGGGTGGTAAAAATAGGGAGTTCATGGCTGTTTTGTGATTTATGGGCTTGATGGCTTTGGTGAAGTGTTGCTTTTTGAATGAGATTGGTGGTGATTTGCGTGGGTTTGGTTAGATGATGGGTAGATTTGGGTTTTTATTTGTCCTGCTTTTCATGTCTCGGGTTTGGGCGGAAGTCGGGTTGTCTGGCGTTTATGATGATAATTATGCCATTAACCACAGCCGCTGCCCTCAGCATTTTTGGCAGGGTGTTCCGCCTATGCACGATAAGGTGGCAGATGGCACGGTGTATCCTTTGTGTTTTTCGGGCTTTGCGGTGCTGTATTCTGGGCAGACACGCACGCCCATTTATGCCGCTCACCACTTGACAGCCAAGGACGTTTTGGCGGCAAGTAGCTTGCCAAGAACGGACAGTTTTCGGGCGGAGGCTCGGCTTTATGAGACCCATCAGGCACAGCTTGCCGACTATCAAGGTGAGTTTTATGACCGTGGGCATATCGTCCCGAATGGCGATATGGCAGATGTGAATCGCCAGTACGACAGTTTTAGCCTAGCGAATATCATTCCCCAAGACCCCATGCATAATAGGAAGTTGTGGCGAGACATTGAAAGTCACGTTCGCACACAGGCTTTAAAATACGGGGAGTTGTATGTGTTGACGGGGGCGGCGTATCACGGGCGGACGGCTGTCGATATGAATGGAGTGCTGGTACCGAGCCATCTTTATAAGGCGGTGTACGTCCCAAAAACGCACACGGTGGCGGTGTATTATTCTGCGAATGATGGCAGCCTGACTTATGAACTCATTGATACCCAGACTTTAAAGGCACGCACGGGGGTGGATTTTGTGCCAAATGCACGATTTGAGCCATCGCCTTTTGTTCTGCAGGCACAGACAGAGCGACAATCGCTTGGGTTTTTTGGTTGGATTGGAGCAGTGTGGGCATATGCATGGCAAAAGTTGGCGTAGATTTTTGTTGGGTTGAGTGGTACTTATATGGGGCTTCGGGCAGGATGGGGTGAATTTTCAGGTGTAGAAATGTACACAGAGTAAAAGCAACATTTTTGCAAAGTGAGGCTGACTTATTTGCAAAAAATATACAAAAAATGTTTCACTGTCGGCATATTTTCGCTATAATGGAAAAATCCCAATCGGCTCACAGGTGTTTAAACAAATGTAGCTATGGGTGTTTCATTCATTCAAGAAAAGGATTGTGCTATGAAATTTCAAGCCCTAACGAAAGCCGCTGTCATGACTGCTGGATTGTCTTTGTCTGCGGTAGCATTTGCAGATAACATTGTCGGTACTTGGCAGACTTATGAAGACGGCAAGCCAAAAGCTGTGGTAAAAATCACCCAATCAGGCAGCAGCTTTACTGGCGTGATCATTGAGGGTAATACCGAAAAAGCTAAGCAGTATGTCGGTCGTACGGTCATCACAGGTCTAAAAGCCGATGGTGGCGGTAAGTACAGCGGTGGCAAAATCACCGACCCTGTGAATGGCAAAACTTATAGTCTAACTGCCACCCTAAACGGCAGCAGCCTAAGCCTAAAAGGCGGTTATAATGTCGCCGGCAAGGTGGTAGGTCGCTCACAAACTTGGCAGAAAAAATAAGCGTTTAACCGCTTAAACGCCATACCCCAAAGACCCTAGGTTTTTGGGGTTTTTTATGGGTGGCTCTGAGGTATGAGTGGTGCGAGCGAGAGCAAATGGGACTAAGGATTAAATGTGGTCAATAAACGCCAAAAACCCATCATAAATAAAATCTGCATTAGGTGGTTTACGCACCATTAAAAGGCTAGGGCTTTAAACAGTGCGTTGTGCCCACCTTATGGTTAAGGTTTTGGGGGTGATTTGTTATATAAGAAAGGACTTGTCCTGGTCACTCAGTTTAGAGGTATTTTGTTTTATGGTAAATTAAACTTAAAATACATCACATGAGATTTCCTGTTCGTGGTGAGCTTGGGAAACCCAACGAAAAACCGTTTTATTTAAAGGCATGGCTCAGAGTGAACAGTTTTGTATAGTTTTGATGTGAATTGATCATAAATACAACAAAAAACTTAAACCAAAACAAAATTGACCCATCGAATAAAAAGCCCTGCAATGTTATAAGGATTTTTTATGTTTCAATAACTTTGAATTACAAAAATACACTGTGCTTTAAGCTCTTATTCTGATTGGCTTGTAAAAAAGTCAAGGCTGTTTTACAAAATTTTCTTGTTGAAAATACAATATTTTGTATTTATAATCTAAAAAAATCAATATATAGGATTGGTAATGCAATTTAGCGATTATATTATTTATGTGGACGAAAGTGGCGACCATAGCTTAAAAGGCATTAACCCAAGCTATCCAATGTTTGTGCTTGCTTTTTGTATTTTTAAGAAGAGTGTTTATAGCACCAATATTTCCCCCGCTTTACAAAACCTAAAATTTAACTATTTTGGACAAGATACGGTTATTTTACATGAAAGAGAAATTTTAAAGAGTGAAGGTGCTTTTAAAGAATTTGGCAAGGAAAAACAGGTTGCTTTTTTGCTAGACATTAGCCAGATGATAGAAAATAGCGATTTTACTATTGTTGCTTGTGTGATTAAAAAAGATGAATTTGTTAAGACATGCAAACATAGCAATGTTTATCATTTGGCATTAGAAAAATGCCTAGACTTCATTTATCAATTTTTAAAAGAAAAAGAACAGCTTGCTAAATTAACTCATATTGTATTTGAATGTCGTGGTAAAAAAGAAGACCAAGAATTGATGCAAGCTTTTAACGCCATTTGCCAAACGAATAACTATCCTTTTTCTATTAGAATGGCACATAAAAACACCAACTTGGCGGGCTTGCAATTTGCTGATTTAATCGCTCGTCCAATTGGTAATCATATTTTACGACCCACTCAAGCCAATCAGGCAATGGATATTATCCACACCAAACTATTCTCACAAGATGTCATTGTGCTACCAAAATAAAAAGCCCAAACCAAAGTTTGAGCTTTTTACCGACTGGGAACCCCCTGTCCATAGCCATAGTATACAACCAATATAAATATAATACAACAAAAAACTTAGCTCGCCAAATAAAAAAGCCCTGCAATGTTGCAAGGCTTTTTTGTCAAAATACAATTAGAGCTGACGGCGAACTTCGTGAATCTCGAAGACTTCAATCAAGTCACCAGCGGCAACTTCATAGCCTTTTACTGCCAGACCGCATTCCATGCCCGCTTTGACTTCGTTGACGTCATCTTTGTAGCGGCGTAGGGATTGTAGCTGTCCTGTGAAGATGACTTTATCGTCACGCAGTACACGAATGGGCTTGTTGCGATGGATAACACCTTCTCGCACCATACAGCCTGCTGCCGCACCGAATTTGCTTGAACGGAAGACTTCACGCACCTCAGCAATACCCAAAATCTGCTCACGGTGTTCAGGGGCAAGCATACCGCTCATCGCTGCTTTGACATCGTCAATCAGACCGTAAATGACGCTGTAGTAGCGGATATCAAGTCCTGCTTCGTCCGCCTTACGCTTACCTTGGGTGTCGGCACGTACGTTAAAGCCGAGCAGTACCGCTTCACTGCTTTCTGCCAAAATGACGTCAGATTCGGTAATCGCACCCACGCCTGAGCTGATAACACGCACTTTGACTTCATCGGTGGATAGCTCTTCTAAGGCACCCAGTAGGGCTTCTAGTGAGCCACGCACGTCCGTTTTTAAGATGATGTTTAGTGTGGCGATGTCTTGTCCCATGTTGTCAAATAGGCTCTCAAGACGCATTTTGTTTTGGCGTTCGATGAGGCGTTCACGCTCACGGTTGGCACGGAAATCTGCCACTTCACGGGCTTTTTTCTCATCGGAAACAATGAGGAACTCACTGCCTGCCATTGGTGCTTCAGGCAAACCGAGAATCTCGACAGGAATTGACGGGCCAGCCGATTTAATGCGTTGTCCGTTTTCATCATTCATGGCACGCACTTTGCCATAGTATTCCCCTGCCAAAATTAGGTCGCCTTGGTTGAGCGTGCCTTTTTTCACAAGCAAAGTGGCAACCACGCCACGTCCTTTATCAAGGCGAGACTCGATGACGATACCTTGTGCTGCCCCATCAATCGGAGCTTCAAGCTCCATGAGTTCTGCTTGAATACTGATAAGTTCTAGCAGTTCGTCAATGCCTTGCCCTGTCTTGGCAGAGACTTTTGCCACAGGGGTGTCGCCGCCCCATGCTTCAGAGACGACTTCTTTGACGGTCAGTTCATTTAGAACACGGTCAGGGTCAGCGGTGTCTTTGTCCATTTTGTTGATGGCAACGATAAGCGGAACGCCAGCAGCACGAGCATGGTCAATCGCCTCTTCGGTCTGAGGCATCATGCCGTCATCGGCTGCCACGACTAGCACGACAATGTCTGTTGCCTGCGCCCCACGAGAACGCATGGCGGTAAAGGCGGCGTGACCGGGGGTGTCAAGGAAGGTAATGACGCCACGGTCGGTGGTGACGTGATACGCCCCGATGTGCTGGGTAATGCCACCTGCTTCGCCGCTTGCCACTTTGGTTTCACGGATTTTATCAAGCAAAGAGGTCTTACCATGGTCAACGTGACCCATGATGGTAACCACAGGCGGACGGGCTTGGACGTTGCCAGATTTTTCATTGACTGCTTCTTGTAGGTCGTCTTCTAGCTTGGTTTCAGAGACGGTGATAAGATTATGACCGAACTCTTCGATGACAAGGGCAGCGGTCGTCTGGTCGATGCTGTCACTCTCACGCACCATCTCGCCCATTTTCATGAGAGATTTGATGACTTCACGTACTTTAACGGCCATTTTTTGGGCAAGGTCAGACACAACAATGCTTTCGCCCACTTCGACATTATGCACGATTTTTTCAACAGGCATCTCAAACTTATGCTTGTTGGCTTGTGAGGATTTTAATCCTTTTGAACGGGTCTTAATTTCACGTTCTTCTTGACCTTTTTTCGCGCCTTTTTTGCTGCCTTTGGTGGTGCTAGAAGTCGTACCACGCTTGATTTCACGGCGTTCTTTTTCAAAGGATTCTTCTAGGGCAGCACCAACTAAGCCTTTGGCAAGCGGCTCATCTTTTCTCACAATGACCGCATCTTCACTGCTGTCACTGCTGTATTTATTCGCCATGGCTTTCATGGCTTCTAGGGTGCGTTTTTGGGCTTCTTCAGCGGCTTTACGGCGTGCCTCTGCCTCGATACCACGCAGACGCTCCTCTTCGGCTTCTTTGGCAAGACGTGCGGTTTTTTCCGCCTCGCTTTCTACCTTAGTGGGCTTGGCGGCGGCTTTGGTTTTTTTGTTTTTGTCGGATTTGTCTGCTGTGCTCGCTGGGGGAGTTGAGGCTTCGCTGTCGTCTACTTTTTTCTTTTTCACGACAACGGAGGCTGTGGTGGTGCTTTCTTTGGCTTTTTCACCACCGCTTGAGGCACGCATGGCTTCTAAAGCGGCTTTTTGACGCTCCTCGGAGGCTTTTTTTGCTTCGGCAGCAGCGATGGCTTCCGCTTGCTTTCTTTCAGCTTCTAAACGTGCAGCTTCTGTTTGTGCAGCGATTTCTTCAGCAATTTTCGCAGGGTCGGGTTTTTCGAAAACTTTCTTTTTGGCGGTGACGACTTTAACTGTCTTTGCCTTGCCTGACGTGCCTGTGACTTGGGCGGTCGAGGTGGTTTTCGATTTTAGGCTAATGCGTGCAGCTTTTTGGCTTTGACCGTGTGATTGTTTTAGGTAGGCCAAAAGCTTTTCTTGCTCAGCTTCGCTCACAAGGTCGTTTTCGCCACGATTTGGCATACCCGCTTCGGCGAGCTGTTTTTGGAGTAGGGAGACGTCTTTTTTTGAAATGTTTGCTAATTCTTTGACGGTTTTGTCGGTCATATGTTCACCTAGTTGTCGGGCAAAAACCGCCCACGAGCGTGTTTTTGCGTATTTTTGCCAAACAATCTAAGTGCTTGGCAATGTCTTAATACTCTGGCGTCATCATAAGATAACGCCTAAGGCTTGCCCCGCCATCAGTCGAACCACGACTTACGGGCGTTCATGATAAGCTTACCTGCCAATTCATCGTCCATGCCTTCGATGTCATTGATGTCGAAGATGGCTTGCTCGGCAAGGTCGTCCAAGGTAATGACGTCACGCTCTGCCAGTTTATAGGCGATGGCGGTGGTCATGTCCTCGAGTGCCAAAAGCTCAGGGCTTGGCTCTTTTAGGTTTTGCTGCTTGGCAAGCTCGTCACTGATAACGACTTCTTTGGCACGAGCTTGGATTAGAGCGATGGCGTCTTCGTCCAGACCTTCGATGTCATCAAAGGCGTCCGCAGGTACGTAAGCGACTTCTTCAATGCTGGTAAAACCAACTTCTGCCAAAGCCTGTGCCAAGTCACGGTCAACTTCAAGGCGTTCATAGAATAGGTCGATGTAGCCTTGGGTTTCGCTTTCTTGACGGGCGATGTACTCTTCTTCTAGCATCATGTTTAGCTTGTAGCCAGTCAAATCGGA
Source organism: Moraxella sp. (assembly GCA_030525705.1). Classification (GTDB taxonomy): domain Bacteria; phylum Pseudomonadota; class Gammaproteobacteria; order Pseudomonadales; family Moraxellaceae; genus Moraxella. The sequence continues at coordinate 23,274 of JAUNEE010000007.1, read as the reverse complement.
CGCTAGGCGTACGTTTTGACCACCACCACCGATGGCACGTGCTAGCTGGTCATTGGCGGCGAAGATAATGTCTGCAGTGCGTGCATCTTCATCTAAAATGATACTGCTGACGTCCGCAGGTTCTAAAGCACTGATGATGTACTGGGCAGGGTCATCGCTCCAGACGACCACGTCAATGCGTTCACCCTCAAGTTCTTCTTGCACAGCTTGGATACGAGTGCCACGCATACCGATACACGCCCCCACAGGGTCAATGCGTTGGTCGTTGGTTTTGACGGAGATTTTCGCACGTACGCCAGGTAAGCGAGCCACGTCACGGATTTCGATGATTTCTTCACCGATTTCAGGCACTTCTTTTTGCATGAGTGCAGACAGCATGGCAGGGTGCGTGCGTGATAGCACCAGCTGGTTGCCACGTCCGTCACGGTTGACTTGGGTTAAGATGGCGCTGATACGGCTTTTTGGGCGTAGGGTTTCTTTAGGCAAAGATTGGTCTTTGGCAAGATAACCCTCCGCACCTTCGCCTAGGTCGATGATGTACCCATCACGGCTGACTTTTTTGACTTCGCCGTAAATCATCTCGCCAACTTTCGCCTCAAAAGCGTCCGCAACCAAGGCACGTTCCGCTTCACGGATTTTTTGGATAATGACTTGTTTGGCTTGGGTGGCAGCGATACGTCCAAAGCTAATCGATTCGATTTGCTCTTCGATGATGTCGCCGATTTTGTACTCGTTTTCGTCTAAGTCGCTGATGGCTTTTTGGCAAGCAGGCATTTCGTGGTCTTCGTCTGCCACAACGGTCCAAAAGCGGTAGGTGTCATAGTTGCCTGTTTTTCTGTCAATCGCCACTCGAATCGCCACTTCAGGCTGCTCGGTATAGACTTTTTTCTTGGTGGAGACGACCAAGGCTTGTTCAATCGCCTCAAAAACGTCTTCAGGATTTAGTCCTTTTTCGTTACTGACCGTCTCAACAACGGTTAAAATTTCACGGCTCATACCAGTTTCCTATGCTTAGGTTGGGGCGTGTAATACGCCAACTGTGTTTTAATCTTGGTAAATTAAATTGGCTTTGTCAATGTTGTTAAACAGCACATCAAATTCCAGATGGTCGCTCGTACGCACTTTGATACCATTATCAATCAATTCGTACAATTCACCCACCACCTTGCGGCGTTTATCGCTGCCTTCGCCAATGGCGTGGATTAGGCGTAAACTTACCGTTTCGCCGACATACATCGACAGTTGCGCAGGGCTAAATAGCGGACGGTCAAATCCAGGGCTTGATACCTCTAAAATATATTCGCCTGCAATCGGGTCATGTACGTCTAGCACGCCTGATACTTGATGGTTGACGGCGGTGCAGTCCTCGATGGTGATATGCTCGCCACGCTCGCTTGCTTCTGGCGTGACTTCAATGTAAATGCGTAATAGAGACTTGCGTCCTTGAGGCATAAACTCAATCCCCCAAAGCTCTACACCGCAAGCAGCGACCGCAGGTGCAAGCAGCTCGGTCAGTTCAAGCACTTTTGTGGATAATTTCATACAGTGAATCTTTCCTTAATTATCATAGGCTGACAAAATCAACAGATACAAAAAAACCCACAAAACGCTAAAGTCGGTGGGCATACTCTCTACCAGCCTATCAACCATGAGAGAAAACTCTCAATGGCGACCTTTTTGAAGATTTAAAGAACTTAAAAAGGATTTAAAAAAGTGGTAGCGGGGGCTGGATTTGAACCAACGACCTTCGGGTTATGAGCCCGACGAGCTACCAGACTGCTCCACCCCGCAACAATTTAGAACGCTATTTTAGCAAAAATTTTGCCAATGTCAAGCATTTTTTGAGTGTTTTTGAAAATTTCCTTAGTATTAAAAAGAAATTTTCAGTATTACAAGATGAAAGACCTAAGAGAAGGTCTTAAAGTTGGTGCGACTGGAGAGACTCGAACTCTCACGCCGTGAAGCACCACCCCCTCAAGATGGCGTGTCTACCAATTCCACCACAGTCGCTTGTGGGTGTGTATTATAAAGAATGTTGGTAATGAACGCAAGTGTTTTATTGACCGCTTGTGGGAGCAGGGGCGGTTTCTGCAGGTACGTCAAGACGCAGCTGGTCAGCGGCTTCTTTTCTGGCGTGTGCAGCCAAAAATAAACTGGTAATAAAGAATAAACCTGCCAAAATGGCGGTGGTGCGTGTCAAAAAGTTGGCTGAGCCTGCCGCACCAAATACCGTACCTGCCGCACCTGCACCAAAAGAAGCGCCTGCGTCCGCCCCTTTGCCATGCTGAATCAAAATCAAACCAATCATCAAGATGGCGATGATGATATGAAGTGCCAAAACAATCGTAAACATAATTTTCTCTTACTTATCAAATGCCGACACAATGGCGGCAAAGCTGTCGATTTTCAAGGACGCACCACCCACTAAAGCACCGTCAATCACGGCAGATTTGGCGAATTCTGGTGCGTTTTTGTCATTGACGCTGCCACCGTATAAAATAGGGGCAAAAATCTTAAAATTGGATAATAACGCCTTAATAAAGCCATGCACACGCTCAACTTCATCAAAGGTGGGAGTCAATCCCGTACCAATCGCCCAGACTGGTTCATAAGCGATGATGAGCTTGGGCAGGGGTGTATCTTCTGTGGCAGTAATGTCTTGTGTGAACTGTTCTAATAATGCCAGCTGTGCTGTTAAAACTTGCTCGGTGTCGCCACGCTCGTATTCGTCTTTGGTTTCGCCTACGCAGTAAATGACAGATAAGTCATGAGCAAAGGCGTGGCGAATTTTGGCAGTTAAAATCTTGTCATTTTCGTTGTGGTATTGACGGCGTTCAGAATGTCCAACAAGGGTAAATTCTGCCCCCATGTCCGCCACCTGCATCGCTGACACGTCACCAGTAAACGCCCCTGTTTCGGCGGTCTTATGTGTGATGTCTTGCACGCCTAGCCATATGGCGGCAGGCTTTTCTAAGAGGCTTGCCACGGCGTTAAGGTGCAAAAAAATCGGTGCGACACCGACTGTCACACTGCTTGGGCGTAGGTCTTTTAGAGCCGTTGCCAAGGCGAGGGCTTCCTGTTTGGTTTTAGGATTGGTTTTCCAGTTGCCGATGACGTATTTTGACATAACACACCCAAAAACTATAAAATTTCATGCAAAAAGCAGACCGACTTAGCATTATAACAAATTGTTTCTAAAAAATCATCTATCTTATGGTAGTTGTGTAGATGTAAGCTTGGCGATGTTGGGCGAAAAACACTGCTGTTGGGCTGGAAAAAGTACCAGTGTTGACCGCCTGTAGGATTTTTAGCAACGCAAGTCACCTTTTTTGCAAAAAAGGGGCAACTTATGTCACAATAATGGGTCAAAGTCCCAAACTTTATCAAATTTTTATAGTATAATAAGGGTATTAGCTCATAATTTTTGATGGTAAAAGACCATCACGAAAACAAGGAATCTTAGATGACCACCCCTACCTTTGGCGGACTGGCGAATCTACTGGTTAAATCAAATCTGGTAGAACCCAATGTCATGCAGCAAGCACTCACAGAATCCCAACAGCAAAGCATGGGATTGATTAGCTATTTGGTTGAAAATAAGCTTGCCCCAGCCAATAAAATCGCTCAGTTGGTGTCTTTGGAATTTGGTGACCCGCTGTTTGATTTGTCGGCTTTAAACCTTGAGATGATTCCAAAAGACTTGGTCGACGAAAAGACTGTTAATCAGTACGGGGCGTTGCCGATTTTTAAGCGTGGCAATAAGCTGTTCGTGGCGATGAGTGACCCGACCCGTTTAGATGCGATTGATGCCATTTCGTTTAACGCTAGGATGAGTGTTGAGACGGTGGTGGTTGAAGAAGATAAGCTTAAAAAGACCATTGAGACAGCATTTGGTGGTAGCGATACCCTTGGTGATTTTAACAGCATTGACTTTTCAGGTGAGGTTGACGGTATTATTACCGAAGATTCTAATGACGGTGGGCAGACTTTAGATGGTGATCCAACTGAAGACGCTCCTGTGGTGAAATTTGTCAATAAAATGCTGGTGGACGCCATTCGTATGGGAGCATCGGACTTACACTTTGAGCCTTATGAAAAAGCGTATCGTGTGCGTTTTCGTATCGATGGTGTTTTGCAGGTGATTACCAAGCCGCCGATTCAACTGGCAGGTAAAATCGCTGCACGTCTAAAAGTAATGTCGCAGATGGACATCTCAGAACGCCGTGCGCCGCAGGACGGACGTATCAAGTTAAAATTATCTAAAAACAAAGCCATCGACTTTCGTGTGAACTCATGCCCGACTTTATTTGGTGAAAAGCTGGTGCTACGTATTCTTGACCCATCATCAGCGATGCTGGGTATTGATGCTTTGGGCTATGAACCTGACCAAAAAGAACTGTTCTTGGAGGCGCTCGAAAAACCACAAGGCATGATGCTTATCACAGGTCCGACAGGTTCTGGTAAGACTGTTTCGCTGTATACTGGCTTGAATATTTTAAACACCCCTGAGACCAACATCTCTACCGCCGAAGACCCTGTGGAGATTAACCTGGAGGGGATTAACCAAGTGAACGTTAACCCAAAAGTGGGCTTGACTTTCTCGTCCGCTTTGAAAGCATTCCTTCGTCAAGACCCTGACGTGGTGATGGTGGGTGAGATTCGTGACCTTGAGACGGCGGAAATTGCTATTAAAGCGGCGCAAACTGGTCACATGGTGTTATCGACCTTGCATACTAACTCAGCACCTGAGACCTTAACCCGTCTTAGAAACATGGGGGTGGCGTCTTTTAACATTGCGACCTCGGTGAACTTGGTGGTGGCACAGCGTTTGGCACGTCGTTTGTGCAAAGCTTGCAAACGTCCAACTTCCATCCCAAAACAAAGTCTGCTTGAGATGGGCTTTACCGAAGAGGATTTGGCAAACCCAGACAATGTCATTTATGAGCCAGTGGGCTGTTCTGAGTGCCGTGAAGGCTATAAAGGGCGTGTGGGTATTTATGAGGTCTTGAAGATTTACCCAAGCATTTCTCGTATTATTATGGAAGATGGCAATGCCATTCAAATCAAAGATGAAGCATTAAAGCACGGCTTTAGGGACTTGAGACGTTCTGGCATTATGAAGGTGCTACAAGGCACGACCAGCATCCAAGAAATGTATCGTGTGACCTCAGAATAACCAGTTATCTGTCGTTTTGCTATTTAGTCACTTTTTGCTTGCCTTTGCTTGGCAGAATTGATAACTTAGCGTAAAATTGCAACAATAAAACACATTATAAAAAATGCCTGCCATCAGGAGGCATTTCAAGTACAGGAAATTAGCATGGCAAAAGTAGCCACCGAGCAACTCTTAGACTTTAAATACACGGGTACTAACCGCCGTGGACAAAAAGTCTCTGGCGAAACCACAAGCAAAAGCATGGAGCTTGCTAAGGCGCAGCTTCGTAAGCAGGGCATTGTCATTGAGAGTATTCGCCCAAAAGGCAAGCCTTTATTTCAGCGTAAAAAGGCGATTAAAGCGATTGATATTGCTATTTTCGTGCGTCAGCTTGCCACCATGATGAAGGCGGGTGTGCCTTTGACGCAGTCTTTTGAGATTGTTGCTGACTCTTTAGATAATCCAAGTATGAAAGAGTTGGTATTAAAGCTTAAAGCGGATATTGAAGCAGGTAGTAACTTTGCGACGGCTTTGCGTAAGCACCCACGTTATTTTGATAACTTGTTCTGTTCTTTGGTGGAATCTGGTGAGCAGTCAGGTGCGCTTGAGACCATGCTTGAACGTGTGGCGACTTATAAAGAAAAAAGTGAGATGCTAAAAGCAAAAATCAAAAAAGCGATGAAATATCCGATCGCGGTTGTTTGCGTGGCGATTATCGTAACCGCTATTCTTTTGATTAAGGTTGTACCTGTATTTGCCGATATGTTCCAGTCGTTTGGTGCAGAATTACCTGCCTTTACCCAGTTGGTTGTAAATATGTCCAACTGGATGGTGGCATATTATATCCCAATGTTCTTAGTGCTCGGTATTTTAATTATTGGTTTTGTTGAAACCAAAAAACGCAGTAAAAAGTTCCAAAACTTCTTGGACAGGGTGGCATTAAAATTACCCATTTTTGGGGATATTGTTTATAAGTCAATTATTGCCCGTTTTTCACGTACGCTGTCTACTACCTTTGCAGCAGGTGTGCCATTGATTGATGCACTTGATTCAACAGCAGGCGCAACTAACAACATCGTATTTTATGATGCGGTACAGCGGGTTAAGGAAGATGTGTCGACAGGTCAACAGCTCCAGTTTGCGTTGCGTACGACCAACCTATTTCCAAGTATGGTTATTCAGATGGTGGGCATTGGTGAAGAGGCAGGTAGTCTAGAGGAAATGCTAGATAAGGTGGCGACCTTCTATGAAAATGAGGTAGATAACGCAGTTGATGGCTTAACAAGCTTAATGGAGCCTTTAATCATGGCGTTCTTGGGTGTTGTGATTGGTGGTTTGGTTATTGCTATGTATCTACCAATCTTCATGATGGGTTCGGTTATTTAATGTCATTATTGCTCATTTTGCAAGAAAACTTTTTCTTTGCCCTAATGGTCGCAGGACTATTGGGGCTTTGTGTTGGCTCGTTTTTAAACGTGGTGATTTATCGCACTCCTGCCATTATGCACCGTGAATGGCGTTCTGAATCGGTAGAATTTTGGCAAAATGAACCCGATTTGGCAAGTGTGCACAAGACCGCCTTGGCAGAAGCTGTCAAGTCAGACGCGCCAATGAGTTTGTCTTTCCCGCCGTCTCGTTGCCCGAAGTGCAATCATCAAATCCGCTGGTTTGAGAACATTCCTATTGTTAGCTGGCTGTTTTTAAAGGGTAAATGCAGTGGCTGCCACACGCCAATTAGTGCACGTTATCCGTTGGTGGAGCTGGTTACAGGACTGTTGTCGGTTTTGGTGATTTTGATGCTGGGAGTAACCGCACAAGGTTTGTTTGGACTACTTTTAACTTGGTTTTTGGTTGCCTTGGCAGGCATTGACTTTGATACACAGCTTTTGCCAGACCGTTTGGTATATCCCTTGGGTATGATTGGATTGTTTGCCAATACCCAAGGCGTCTTCGTATCGCCTGTGGCTGCCATTTGGGGGGCGTTATTGGGGTTTTTGTCCTTGTGGTCGGTAGCGGCATTGTATGCACTGATCACTAAAAAACAAGGTATGGGTCATGGGGATTTTAAGCTATTGGCGGCACTCGGGGCGTGGCTTGGGGCGGGTGTATTGCCTTTGATTATTCTTTTGTCGTCCTTGATTGGGGCGATTGTCGGCATGGTGTTAATGCGTCTGCAGGGCGGTAGTCGACCCTTTGCTTTTGGTCCTTATATCGCCATCGCCGGTATGGTAGCATTATTATTCGGGCAAGATATTATGGTGTGGTACTTGGGGCAATTCCCTGCCAAACCTTAATATTTCCATAAAAAGCTTGATTAAAAAAACGCACCCAAAAAGCTTGGGTGCGTTTTTTTATGAGGTTTTATTGAGCTTCGTCTCTTAAAAAAACCCATTCTTTATCGCTACTGCGTTTTTCATCGAAATAATAGCCCTCAAGATTAAAAGCTTTTAGGTCATTGGCGTCTGCTAGGGTGTTCATGGCGGCAAAACGTACCATGAGTCCTCTGGCGCGCTTAGCAAAAAAGCTAATCATTTTGTAATCGCCATTTTTTTGGTCAAGAAACTTCGGTGTGATGATGGGGTGGGGGATTTTTTTGGTATTGACGGCTTTAAAGTATTCATTGGAGGCGAGATTTACTAGCACTTTGCTGTCCGCATTTGCCATGTTTTCGTTAATGGTATTTGCAATGGCGTCGCCCCAAAAATCATACAGGTCTTTTTTATCGCCTACGGCAAGCTTCGTCCCCATTTCAAGGCGGTACGGCATGATGGCGTCCAAAGGTTTCACTAGACCATACAGCCCTGAGAGCATACCAAGGTGGCTTTGTAGATAGTTAATGGCGGTATCCGGCAGGGCATAAGCGTCCAAGCCCTTATAGGCGTCGCCATCGAACAAATAAACGGCAGGTTTGGCACTGTCATCGAAGTTCACTTGCCAAGCTTGGTTGCGTAGGACATTGGTTTCTGCGATTTTCGCCGACACGCTCATTAGTTCTTGGATATCGATGGCGTCCAGTTTTTTTAGAGCATGGGCGATGGTGGCAGATTGCTCTAGTAGTACAGGCTTGCCTGTGGCGGGTTTTGGGGCGGTGTCTTTTTCGTTAAGATTTTTGGCAGGTGAGAGTAATAAATACATAATTAACCTTTGGGGTGTGTTTTTTTAACAAGGGGTTTTTTGCTTTTTTGTTGGCGAAATTTCGGTGCGTGAGGTTGGTAGCCACGTCGGTTTTTCCAGTCTTTTGTAATGCGGTGCCGCCAAAAGAGACTAAATATCAGACCTAGTACTAGGCTTGTCACTGCCCCTGTCACCAAAAGCCCTAAAGCGAATACCTTTAAAGAAAATACTTGATGGATACTAAAGGGATTGACGCCATCATGCAAGAGCCATAAGGTTGCGTCAGTGAGTACAATGCCCACCGTACGAAGACCGATAGCGGGTTCATCAAGCAGTACCGACCCAACCCAATACGCTGCCCAGTAGACAGGCAGTGCGGTAACAGGGTTGGTTAGCCATGTTAAGGCGATAGACATGGGGATATTAGCACGAAACAATACTGCCCCAATCAACGCCAAGGGCATTTGCCCGGGCAAGGGAAAAAATGCACACATGACACCCACGTAAATTGCCCGCACCAAGGACGCACGGTTCATATGCCATAGCCGTGGATCTGCCAAAAAAGGAGCAAACAGGGCGATGACTTTATTTTTTCTAAGCTCTTCGGGCTTGGGTAGCCATGCTTTGAGGTGGTCTTTGGGCATTGCTGTTCTTTTTGATGGGTGCTTTTTCTGATGAAAAAGTCAAGATGAATGGATTGTATTATAACAAATTTTCAGCATAGATTTTGGGTTAAATTGTATGTTTTTTGCTGTTGGTTGGGGCAGGGCGATGTCGCCTTGGACTTTTAGGGTATTTGTTTGATGATGTTGGGGGAAGCGGCAAACTGGCTGTTATGGCGGGCTTTTGCTGTCTAGGTGGGTGTATGTAATGAGGGTGGGAGTGGGTGCATTGGTGTGCTTTCGTATTTTTTGGACTTAAACGCAAATAAAGTTGCATCATGGATAAAAATAAAAACCCCAAAGCAATCTGCCTCGGGGTTTTTAGAATATTGGCACTCCATAGGGGATTCGAACCCCTGTTACCGCCGTGAAAGGGCGGTGTCCTAGGCCTCTAGACGAATGGAGCACAATGTGCAAATCATGATGATTGCGATTTACAACGCAAGATGTCAAAAAGACTGCCTAGGTGCTTGCGTTGCTTTGGCTTACCAAAGTGAGAGCTATTTTAGCAAAAAAAATCCAAGTGTCAAGCATTTTTTTAAAAAAATGAAAATTTTTAGAAAGTTTGCTCAAATTTGCGTGTTGGTGTCATTTTCATCAGTCGATACGCCTTCTAGATTTGGTAACATGGGGCTGTTATTGATGATGTGGCAGAACAGCTCAGCGGTTTTTTGGGTGTCGTATAGGGCGCTGTGAGCCTCGCTGTTGTCGAAGTCAATGCCCGCCATCTTGCAGCTGCGTGCCAGTACTGTTTGCCCAAATGCCAACGCAGATAAGGTAGCGGTATCAAAGACGCTAAAGGCATGAAAGGGTGAGTGGTTTTTGCTGTTGGTACGGGCGATGGCAGCGTTTAAAAACCCCAAGTCAAAATGTGCATTATGCCCCACAAGAACGCATTGACGGCAACCGTGGGCTTTTTTCACTTCTTTTAAGGTCTTAAAAATGCGTCTTAGAGCGACTTTTTCATCTTCGGCAATGGCACGACGCATGGGGCTATCAGGGTTAATGCCAGTGAATTGCAGGGCGGAGGGTTCGAGATTTGCTCCGACAAAAGGCTGAATATGAGCATTTAAAGACTCACCTGCGACCAATTTTCCCTCATCATTCATGAGAATTGGCACGCAGGCAATTTCAAGCAGGGCGTCCGTTTGTGCATTAAATCCTGCAGTCTCTACATCGACCACCACGGGTAAAAAGCCACGAAAACGGGCGGCAAGAGGGGTTTTTTGGGTTTGTGCGTCAGTCATAAATCCGCCATGCTAAGCTTTCACCCGCTAAAAGTGGGGTAAGGGTTTTGTTGTCTAGATAGGGGTAATGGGTGGGAATGATTTGCTCGTCTTTGATGAGTGTGATTGTTTCGGAATTGACGGATAAGCCGTAGAATTTCGCACCAAAAACGCTGGCGAAGTTTTCTAATTTGTCCAAAGCATTCATGCTTTCAAAGGCGGTGGCGTACAAAGGCAGGGCGTGCGGTGCAGAATAGCAGCCAGCACAGCCACACGCTGCTTCTTTGGTGTGCGTGGCGTGCGGTGCGGAATCTGTGCCTAAAAAATACTTCGGGTTGCCACTGGTAGCGACTTCTAACAGTCGTGCTTGGTGACTTTGGCGTTTTAAGATGGGCAGGCAGTAAAAATGTGGTTTAACGCCTCCGACAAGCAAGTGATTGCGGTTAAATAACAAATGCTGTGGGGTGATGGTGGCGGCGACATTATCATGACTTTCCCAAACGAAGTCCGCTGCGTCACGGGTGGTGATGTGCTCGGCAACGACTTTTAGAGCAGGAAAGGCGGCGGTGATTTTGCTTAAAATCTCATCTAAAAAGCGTTTTTCACGGTCGAAAATGTCCACATCGTGATGTGTGACCTCGCCATGCACTAAAAGTGGAATGCCGTGCTTTTGCATTGCCTCAAAGACAGAAAATCTGCCCATGATGTCGGTGACGCCATCGTGTGAATTGGTAGTTGCACCTGAGGGGTATAATTTTACTGCGTTGATGACCCCTGTTTCGGCGGTGTCTTTGATGTCTGCAGGCGTGGTAAGATCTGTCAGATATAAGACCATGCGTGGGTCGAAGGCGGTTTTTCTGTCTTCTTTAATGGGGGTGTCTTGTAAGGCGTTTAAAATACGTTCTCGGTACAGTAGGGCATCCTTGGCGGTTTTAATGGGCGGTACCAGATTGGGCATACAAATCACCCGATTAAAGCTTTGAGCGGCATGAGCCACAGTGGTTTTTAGGGCGTCATTATCTCGTAGATGAATATGCCAATCATCAGGAAAAGTCAACGTTAAGGTCTGGGCGGTCATTACAGGCTCGCTTGATTTTTTGGATAAAATTGTGTCATTATTGTTGGTCTTGGAGTGTTTGTCAAGTTTTGACATCATTGTCAAGTAACCAAGAAAAGTCACCTAAAAAAAGCCAGTAAAAGCCCGAAAAATAGGTGATTCACCCTTGCAATTTTGGGAAAAATCTGTATAATAGTCGCCACTTAATTCTGTTTTTGTGCTTAGCTGCCCGATTTTGGGTGTTTGCTAAACGACTGACCTAAGTAGATTATTTAAGTTATGTCCTGAGCACCACAGCCAAAGCATCGTTTTTGGCACTAAAAATAACAGTTTCTCTGCCATGCTTTTTGGGTACTGGTAGGGAAAGTATTATTTTGTTTAGAGTTTTTAAGACAGAAGAAACCTTATCCATAGCAACCCTTCTTAGGGTTAAACGCTTAATTTAGGAGCTTGTTGGCATGGCTAACCAGAGAATCCGTATCCGACTAAAGTCATTTGACCATCGTCTGATTGACCAGTCGGCACAAGAGATTGTCGATACCGCAAAGCGTACTGGCGCCCAAGTATGTGGCCCTGTTCCGCTACCTACTCGTATCGAACGTTTCAACGTATTGACTTCACCACACGTTAATAAAGACGCTCGTGACCAATACGAAATTCGTACCCACAAACGCATGATTGACATCGTGCAGCCTACTGACAAGACAGTAGATGCATTGATGAAGCTGGATTTGGCAGCGGGCGTTGACGTTCAAATCGCCTTGGGCTAATTGAACAAGTCTGGTTTAAACTATATTAAAGAATATCGAGGTTTAAAATGGCGATTGGTTTAGTCGGAAAAAAATGCGGCATGACCCGAGTCTTCACTGAAGCAGGTGTTTCGATTCCTGTGACTGTGGTAGAAGTGGACGCAAACCGCATCTCGCAAATCAAAACGGTAGACACAGATGGCTATACAGCCATTCAAGTGACCACAGGCACTCGCCGTGACTCACGTGTGACCGCTGCCCAAAAAGGGCATTTTGCCAAAGCTGGCGTTGCTGCTGGTCGTGGTACTTGGGAATTTCGTGTAACTGAGGGCGAGCTTGAAGGTCGTGAGCTTGGTGGCGAAATTTTGGCTGATTTGTTCGAAGCAGGTCAGTTGGTTGACGTAACAGGTCAATCAAAAGGTAAAGGCTTTCAGGGTGGTGTGAAGCGTCATAACTTCCGCACTCAAGATGCTACGCATGGTAACTCTGTTTCTCATCGTGTTTTGGGCTCTACAGGTCAAAACCAAACCCCTGGTAAAGTCTTCAAAGGCAAAAAAATGCCAGGTCAAATGGGTAACAAACGTGTTACTGTACAAGGCTTGGAAGTTGTGTCTGTGGATGCAGCAAAAGGCGTATTGGTCATCAAAGGTGCTATTCCAGGTGCTAACGGTGGCGATGTTATCGTACGTCCATCAGTCAAAGCCTAATTCAAGGGGATTAACGTGAATTTAAAAACTGTTACAGGTGCAGCGGTTGAATTGTCAGAGACTACCTTTGGTCGTGAATTCAACGAAGCTTTGGTACACCAAGTAGTAACTGCTTATTTGGCAGGTGCTCGCCAAGGTACTCGTGCACAAAAAACTCGTGGTGAAGTCTCTGGCGGTGGCAAAAAGCCGTGGCGTCAAAAGGGTACTGGTCGTGCCCGTGCTGGCTCTACTCGTGGTCCTATCTGGGTTGGCGGTGGTCGTGCATTTGCGGCTAAGCCACAAGATTGGTCGCAAAAAGTAAACCGCAAAATGTACCGTGGTGCAATGCAATGCATTCTAGCAGAATTGGTACGTCAAGAGCGTTTGGTTTTGGTTGATGACATCACTGTTTCTGCACCAAAAACTAAAGAACTTATCGCTAAATTGGCTGAATTGAATGCGCCTCGTGCATTGATTGTTAGCCATGAAGTTGATGAAAACTTGTACTTGGCTGCACGCAATATCCCATACGTCAACGTATTGGGTACTCGTGAAGTTGACCCAGTAAGCTTGGTATCTTTTGATAAAGTCATTATGACAGTTGAAGCTGCCAAACAATTTGAGGAGACGCTTGCATGAGCAACGCAAGATTATATCAGGTTCTAAAATCACCTGTTTTTTCAGAAAAATCTCAAAGACTGGGTGATTCACTTGGTGTGCAGGTTTTCAAAGTGGATACCAATGCCACCAAAAAAGAAATCAAAAAAGCTGTTGAATTGATGTTTGATGGCGTAGAAGTTGTGAAAGTAAACACCTTGAATGTAAAAGGCAAAACCAAGCGTTTCGGACGTGTGGTTGGTAAGCGTTCTGACTTCAAAAAAGCGTATGTCACCCTAAAAGCAGGTGCAGACGTACAAATCGGTGCTGGTGAAGACGTCACTAGTGAAACAGCGACGAACGAATAAGGATACCAAAAATGCCTATCGTAAAAGCAAAACCTACCTCACCAGGTCGCCGCTTTGTTGAAAAAGTTGTGCATCCACACCTTTATAAAGGTCGTCCTTATGCACCGCTTGTTGAATCAAAAGCTAAAACTGGTGGTCGTAATAACAATGGTCGCATTACCACGCGTCATATTGGTGGCGGTCATAAACAACACTACCGTTTGATTGACTTCAAACGCAATAAAGACGGCATTCCAGCGGTTGTTGAGCGTATCGAGTACGATCCAAACCGTACTGCACACATTGCGTTGCTTAAGTATGCAGATGGTGAGCGTCGTTACATCATCGCGCCAAAGAAATTGGCTGTGGGCGACCAAGTGCAATCAGGCGAAGGTTCACCAATTCGTTTGGGTAACTGCTTGCCACTTAAAAATATTCCTGTTGGTACTACCATTCACAACATTGAGCTAAAAATCGGCAAGGGTGCGCAAATCGCACGTTCTGCAGGTGCTGCGGTTCAATTGTTGGGTAAAGATGGTGCCTATGTCATCGTGCGTTTGCGTTCTGGCGAAACTCGCCGTATCCATGCAGATTGCCGTGCGGTGATTGGCGAAGTGTCTAATACTGAAAATAACCTAAAATCACTAGGTAAAGCAGGTGCAGCACGCTGGCGTGGTGTTCGTCCTACCGTTCGTGGTACGGCGATGAACCCTGTTGACCACCCACACGGTGGTGGTGAGGGTCGTAACTTCGGTAAGCACCCAACCAGCCCATGGGGTCAGAAAGCTAAGGGTCTTAAGACTCGTTCTAATAAGCGTACTGACAGTATGATTATCCGTCGCCGTCGTGCCAAGAAATAATTGAAGGAAGAATTTCATGCCTCGTTCATTGAAAAAAGGTCCATTCATTGACGCACATTTGTTTGCTAAAGTTGAAGATGCTGTAGAAACAAATAACCGTAAGCCGATTAAAACTTGGTCACGTCGTTCAATGATTCTACCCCAAATGGTAGGCCTAACCATCGCTGTTCACAATGGTCGCACTCATGTGCCAGTCATCGTGAGCGAGCAAATGGTAGGTCATAAATTAGGTGAATTCGCTCCAACCCGTAACTATCGTGGTCACGGTGTTGATAAGAAGTCTAAGAAATAAGGTGCTACCATGGAAGTAACTGCAAAATTACGTGGTGCCGCTATTTCGGCACAAAAAGTAAGATTGGTTGCGGACGAAGTTCGTGGTAAGCCAATTGAGCGTGCTTTAGACATTTTGACCTTTAGCAACAAAAAAGGTGCTAAATTGGTTAAAAAATGCCTACAATCAGCGATTGCAAACGCTGAACATAACAACGGTTTGGATATTGACACCTTGCGTGTTTCTACCATTTATGTTGATGAAGGTATTACTTTGAAGCGTATTATGCCCCGTGCCAAGGGTCGTGCTGACCGTATCAGCAAACGCACTTGCCACATTACCGTTAAAGTAGGGGAATAATTATGGGTCAAAAAGTTCATCCAATTGGTATCCGTCTTGGCGTAATCAAACAACATAACGCCAACTGGTACGCCAATCCAAAACAATATAAAGAATTTTTGCTAAACGACTTTCAAGTTCGTGATTTCTTGTACAAAAACAAGAGCCTAGAAGGTGCAATGGTTAGTAAAATTGCCATTGAACGCCCAACAGGTGCAGCAAAAGTTACCATTCATACTGCTCGTCCTGGTATCATCATTGGCAAAAAAGGTGAAGGCGTTGAGTCTTTGCAAAAAGAATTGTCAAAATTGATGGGTGTGCCAGCCCAAGTTAGCATTCAAGAAATTAGCCAGCCTGATTTGGATGCTCGTTTGGTTGCCGAAGGGATTGCAAGCCAGCTAGAACGCCGTGTGATGTTCCGCCGTGCGATGAAGCGTGCTGTTCAAAATACAATGCGTGCAGGTGCTGGTGGTATCAAAGTTGAGTTGTCTGGTCGTTTGGGCGGTGCTGAAATTGCTCGTACCGAATGGTATCGTGAAGGTCGTGTGCCGCTACATACTTTGCGTGCTGACATTGACTATGCAACCGCTCGTGGCGAAACCACCTATGGCACCATTGGTGTGAAAGTGTGGATTTTCCGTGGCGAAATCCTAGACGGTATGAACAGTGTTTATAATCCAGTTGCGGAAGATAAGACTCGTGCGCCAAAACGCCGTGGTCGTACAAATAGCCGCCGTAATTCGGACAAGGGGTAAGCTATGTTACAACCAAAAAGAACCAAGTTCCGTAAAATGCACAAAGGGCGTAACACAGGTCTTGCCCAGCGTGGCAATACCGTTGCCTTTGGTCAAATCGGTCTAAAATCCATCGGTCGTGGTCGTATGACCGCCCGTCAAATTGAAGCGGCTCGTCGTACCATTACTCGCCGTATCAAGCGTGGCGGTAAAATTTGGATTCGTGTATTCCCAGACAAACCAATTACCGAAAAACCCCTAGAAGTTCGTATGGGTAAAGGTAAAGGTCCAGTCGAGTACTGGGTTTGCGAAATTAAACCTGGCAAAATGTTGTATGAGATTGAAGGTGTAAGCGATGAGCTAGCGACTGAGGCGTTGACCCTAGCGGCAGCTAAGCTACCTTTCAAAACCACCATTGTTAAACGGACGATTATGTAATGAAAACAAGCGAATTACGAGCAAAATCCTTAGAAGAGTTGGCTGTGTTGCTTGATGAAAAGCAACTTGATGCGTTTCGTTTGCGTATGGCAAAAGCAACAGGTCAGCTTGGACAAACTCACGAAGTCAAAAACAATCGCCGTACGATTGCCAAAATTTTGACTTTGATTAACGAAAAGCAAAGGGGTGATGTATGAGCGACACACAAGAAGTCGGTGTTTTGACTGGTAAAGTCGTTAGCAACAAAATGGACAAATCCATTGTGGTGCTAATTGAACGCCAAATCCGTCACCAAAGATATGGCAAGCAAGTTCGCCGTTCTACCAAACTAAAAGTTCACGATGAAAACAATGTTTGTCAAGAAGGCGACATTGTCCGCATCAAAGAAACCCGTCCAATTTCAAAAACCAAATCTTGGACTTTGGTAGATGTGGTTGAAAGTGCGGTAAAAATTTAAGATAAAATTGCAATTTTGACGGTTTGTTGTTATAATAGCCAATCTTTTGGTTTGCCTAAAACAAACCGTCATTATGACAAATTAAGACATTAGCGGAGTTAATGCGATGATTCAGACTGAAACAATGCTGGAAGTTGCAGACAACAGTGGTGCCAAGCGTGTTATGTGCATCAAAGTATTGGGCGGTTCTCATCGCCGTTACGCGTCTGTCGGCGACATTATTAAAGTTACAGTAAAAGAAGCGATTCCTCGTGGTCGTGTGAAAAAGGGCGATGTGATGAACGCTGTGGTTGTTCGTACCAAAAAAGGTGTACGCCGCCCAGATGGTTCTGTATTGCGTTTTGACGACAATGCAGCTGTTATTTTGAACAATAACAAAGCACCGATTGCAACTCGTATTTTTGGACCAGTAACTCGTGAGTTGCGCGGCGAACAATTTATGAAAATTGTTTCCCTAGCTCCCGAGGTACTGTAACTGTTTAAATACAGGAATTAATTGAGAGAAATCTTATGGCAAAGTTACGCAAAGGCGACACCGTGGTTGTAATTGCTGGCAAAGATAAAGGCAAGCAAGGCACAATTTTGGCGGTGAAAGCAGACCGTGTAAAAGTAGAAGGCATCAATATTGTTACCAAGCACCAAAAGCCAAACCAAATGTTAGGCAAAGAAGGTGGTATTGTTAAGCAAGAAGCATTTTTACACATTTCAAATGTTGCGATTTTTAACGCAGCAACCCAAAAAGCAGACCGTGTTGCTTACCAGATTAAGGACGGCGTTAAACAACGCATTTACCGTTCTACTGGTGAAGTAGTGGCGACTGCATAAGAGACTAAGGGTATACAGTAATGGCAAGATTAAAAACTTTATACAATGACAAACTAAAGCAGCAAATCAAAGATGAGCTAGGCTTGAAAAATGTCATGCAAGTGCCAAAAATCACCAAAATCACTTTAAATATGGGTGTAGGTGGTGCAGCACAAGACAAAAAATTGCTTGAGGGTGCTTTGGCAGATATGACTGTCATTGCAGGTCAAAAGCCTGTTATTACAAAAGCACGTAAATCAGTGGCTGGTTTTAAAATTCGTGAAGAGTGGCCAATCGGTTGCAAAGTTACTTTGCGTGGCGACCAAATGTACGAATTCTTGGATCGTCTTATTGCCATTGCCATTCCGCGTATTCGTGACTTCCGTGGTTTCTCAGCAAAAGCTTTTGATGGCCGTGGTAACTACTCTTTGGGTATTAAAGAGCAAATCGTTTTCCCTGAAGTAGATTTTGATAAAATTGACCGTATTCGTGGCTTGGATATCACCATTACAACGACTGCTGCCAATGATGACCAAGGTCGTGCTTTGATGAAAGCATTTGGCTTCCCATTTAGATAAGGATAAGTTATGGCTAAGAAAAGCATGATTAATCGCGAACTAAAACGCGAAAAGACTGTTGCTAAGTATGCCGAAAAGCGTGCAAAGCTAAAAGAAATCATTAGCGATATTAATGTTAGTGATGAAGAGCGTATGGACGCTATGTTGGCTTTGCAAGCCCTGCCACGTAACGCATCACCTGTGCGTTTACGTAACCGTTGTGGTTTGACAGGTCGTCCACATGGCTATTTCCGCAAATTTGGTCTTTCACGTAACAAGCTACGTGAACGTGTGATGCAAGGCGATGTGCCTGGCGTTAAGAAAGCAAGCTGGTAAGGAGTAAGCAATGAGTATGCAAGATCCTGTTGCTGATATGCTAACTCGCATTCGCAACGCACAATCAAGAAACAAAGCAGCGGTTGAAATGCCTGCTTCTAAGCTACGCAAGGCTATTGCTGACTTGTTGGTAGCTGAAGGTTATTTGGCTTCTGCTACTGTATCAGAAGGCGAAAACGGCAAAAAAACTTTGGCGATTGAGCTAAAATATTATCAAGGCAAAGGTGTTATTGAGCAGCTAAAGCGTTACAGCCGTCCTGGTCTGCGCCAGTATCGTAGCAAAGACGAGCTGCCAAGTGTTAAGCAAGGCTTAGGTGTTGCTATTATCTCTACTAGCAAAGGCATTATGAGTGATCGTGCTGCGCGTGCTGCTGGTATCGGTGGTGAAGTAATTGCTTTGGTAGCATAATTTTTATCAGAACGCTGTTGCGTGCTGATAATTTTAATAATCCTTGGTTTACGCCAAGGATTATTTGTGTTATAATAAATAGCTTTTTATTTATTTAGAAAGTAGATTTTGTAGAAACCAGAGCGATTCTTGCTTTGGTATGTTTTTATTTTTGAGGATTTCCTATGTCTCGTGTGGCTAAAGCCCCAGTAACCTTGCCAGCTGGCACTAGTGTTACTTTGAACGGTCAGCAGGTTGAAGTTAAGGGCAAGAATGGTTCTTTGTCTTTGCGCCTGCATGATTTGGTCGAGCTAAAACAAGAAGATGGTGTGGTAACTGTCTCTCCTGTAGCTGATACAAAAGAAGCGTGGATGCATACAGGTACTGTGCGTGCCTTGCTAAACAACTTGGTGAAAGGCGTCAGCGAAGGCTTTGAGCGTCGCTTGCAGTTAATCGGCGTTGGTTATCGTGCTCAAGCAGCTGGCAGTAAGTTAAATCTAAGCTTGGGTTATTCACACCCAATCGAGTATGAATTGCCTGCTGGTGTGACTGCAGAAACACCAAGCCAAACTGAAATTGTCCTAAAATCAATGGATAAGCAAAAGCTTGGTCAAGCAGCGGCTGATATTCGTGGTTATCGTCCGCCAGAACCTTACAAAGGTAAAGGTGTTCGCTATAGCGATGAAGTTGTTCTTCGTAAAGAAGCCAAGAAAAAGTAAAGGTGGGTAATCATGTTTGATAAAAAAACAGCACGTCTTCGCAGAGCAAAGAAAACTCGTGCGCACATTCGTCATTTGGGTGTTGAGCGTTTAACAGTTACTCGCACACCACGTCATATCTACGCACAGGTAATTTCTGCAACTGGCGGTCAAGTGTTGGCGCAAGCCTCTACTTTAGATGCCTCATTGCGTTCAGGTGCGACTGGCAACATCGACGCTGCTAAAGCAGTCGGTGCATTGATTGCAGAGCGTGCAAAGGCCGTTGGTGTTACCAAAGTTGCTTTTGACCGTAGTGGTTTTAAATATCATGGCCGCGTTAAAGCTTTGGCTGACGCTGCTCGTGAAAACGGATTGGAGTTTTAATCATGGCAAAAGTAGAACAACAAACTGATGGTTTGGTAGAGAAATTGGTTGCCGTAGACCGTGTCGCTAAAGTTGTAAAAGGCGGTCGTATTTTTTCTTTCACTGCTTTGACCGTGGTTGGTGATGGTAACGGTCGCGTAGGTTTTGGTCGTGGTAAAGCTCGTGAAGTACCTGCCGCCATTCAAAAAGCCCTAGAAGCTGCCAAACGCAATATGATTACCGTAGATTTAAACGGTACAACCTTGCAACACCCAATCAATGCTCGTCACGGTGCATCAAAAGTATATATGCAACCTGCCTCTGAAGGTACAGGGGTTATTGCTGGTGGTGCGATGCGTGCAGTACTTGAAGTGGCTGGCGTACAAAACGTATTGGCGAAGTGCTATGGTTCAACCAATGCTGCCAACGTTGTACAGGCAACTTTCAAAGGCTTGCGTGATATGTCTTCTCCAGAGAAAGTTGCTGCTAAGCGTGGCAAAACTGTTGAAGAAATTTTGGGCTAAGAGATAGGTGAGTTACGATGAAAAAAATGAAAGTTACTCAGACCAAGTCAAGTTCTCATCGCCTAGAAAGCCATAAGGCTTGTCTGCGTGGATTGGGTTTGCGTCGTATTGGTCACACCGTTGAAGTGGAAGATACTCCATCAACTCGTGGCATGGTTAATCGTGTAATTTACATGGTTAAAGTGGAGGAAGTGTAATGGGTCTTAAGCTAAATGAACTTGCCCCAGCATTGGGTGCAAAAAAGACTGCACAACGTCGTGGCCGTGGTATTGGCTCAGGTTTGGGCAAAACAGGTGGCCGTGGTGTTAAAGGTCAAACTTCACGTTCTGGCTCTAGCATTCCAGCGGGTTTTGAAGGCGGTCAAATGCCAATTTATCGCCGCTTGCCTAAATTTGGTTTTACTTCAAAATTGGCAATGGAAACTGCAGAAGTTCGTTTGTCTGAGTTAAACAAAATTGAAGGCGACGTTGTTTCTTTGGAGACTTTGAAAGCTGCGAACATTGTTCGTGGTGATAAAAAACGTGCTAGAATTATTTTGTCAGGCGAGATTTCACGCAAGCTGACCTTTAAGGGTGTAAAAGTCACTAAAGGTGCTAAAGCTGCAATCGAAGCAGCTGGCGGTAGCGTTGAGGAGTAAGTTAAGTGTCTAAGCAATCAACGGCAAAATCAGGCATTCCTTTAAATCCTTTGGCTTTCATTCATAAGTATGATGAGCTTTGGAATCGTATGCTATTTTTGATGGGCGCGTTGGTTGTTTACCGCTTAGGCTCGCACATTCCTGTTCCAGGCATGAACCCTATTAGCTTAGCACAATTTTTTGACGGTAGCCAAAACACCATCTTGGGCATGTTTAATATGTTTTCAGGTGGTGCTTTGGAGCGTATGTCAATTATGGCGCTTGGGATTATGCCTTATATCTCTGCATCGATTGTAGTGCAGATGTTATCGGCTGTCATTCCGTCTTTAGAATCATTAAAAAAAGATGGTGAGGCAGGGCGACGCACATTAAACAAATACACACGTCAGGGTACGTTAGCATTGGCGTTTTTACAGGCCATTGTAATGTCTACGGGTCTTATTGCTCAAGGTTTGACACTAAGCTCTGGTTTGGCATTTTATATACCTGCAGTAACCTCTTTGGTTGCTGGTGCAATGTTCTTGATGTGGCTGGGTGAACAAATTACCGAACGCGGTGTTGGTAACGGCATTTCTATGTTGATTTTTGCTAGCATCGTATCGGGTATGCCTGGTATGATTGCTCAAATTTTTGAGCGTTATGGTCAGGGTTCAGACTTGATTATTGTATTTATTTTTGCGGTCATTGCCTTGATGGTTACAGCGGGCATTGTGTATATAGAGCGTGCTCAACGTCGTATCCCTGTCAACTATGCTCAAAAGCAACAAGAGGGCAGAAAAGTTTACGCACAGCAGCAGTCTCATTTGCCTTTAAAAATCAACATGGCAGGTGTTATTCCTGCAATTTTCGCCAGCTCTTTGCTTTTGCTGCCAGCAAGCTTAGGGCAATGGGCGGTTGCAGCGACCAATCCAACACCTTTCCAATCGTTTTTACAAACGGTATCTTTGTTGCTTTCTCCAGGTAGACCGCTGTATTTGATGCTATTTGCAGTCATGATTATTTTCTTTTGCTATTTTTATACCGCCTTGGTATTTAGCCCAAGAGAAGTGTCAGAAAATTTAAAACGTAGCGGTGCTTATATTCCGGGGATTCGTCCAGGTCAAAACACTCAGCGTTATTTGGATTTTGTATTAAATCGCCTAACCTTTATTGGGGCGATGTACATGACTGTTATCTGTCTTATGCCAATGATTGCTCAGTCATCATTTGGCGTGCCGTTTCAGTTAGGCGGGGCATCGCTATTGATTATGGTGGTGGTGATTATGGATTTTATCTCGCAGATACAAGCCCATTTGATGACCCATCAATATCATGATCAAACCCTAATTCAGTCACCACGATAACTGGTTATTTTTGGAGTATTCTTATGAAAGTTCAAGCATCAGTCAAGAAAATTTGCGGCAGCTGCAAGATTGTTCGTCGCAAAGGAAAAGTTCTTGTGATTTGCAGTGCAGAACCAAGACATAAACAACGTCAAGGTTAATTGGCACTTGAAATAAACTGGCGGATATGTTAAAATCCGCTACTTGTTGTCACGTCATTTAAAAAAGTGGCGTGTTTACCAAAAGTAGAAAAATCTACGTGTTAACGGAGAGAATGAATGGCTCGTATTGCCGGTGTAAACATTCCGGACAACAAACACGCTGTGATTTCGCTAACTTATATTTTTGGTATCGGTCGTACCACTGCTAAGAAAATCTTAGCAACTGTTGGTATCGCTGAAACTACCAAAATTGGTCAGTTAGATGATTCACAACTGGATGCTGTTCGTGCAGAAGTTGCAAACTACACTGTTGAAGGTGACCTTCGTCGTGAAGTTTCAATGAACATTAAGCGTTTGGTAGATTTGGGTTGCTATCGCGGTCTTCGTCACCGTCGTGGTCTGCCTGTTAATGGCCAACGCACTAAAACTAACGCGCGTACCCGTAAAGGTCCACGCAAAGCAATTAAAAAGTAACTAACTTAGGAAGCTAAAAGATGGCAAAAGACACTCGTAGCCGCAAAAAAGTGGCTCGTCGTTCGGTATCTGAAGGTATCGCCCATATTCATGCGTCTTTTAATAACACCATTGTAACCATTACCGATCGTCAAGGTAATGCATTGGCTTGGGCCACCTCAGGTGGACAAGGCTTCCGTGGTTCACGTAAATCAACGCCATTTGCTGCACAGGTTGCGGCTGAAGTTGCAGGTAAAACTGCACAAGAATATGGCTTGAAAAACATTGATGTCTTGGTAAAAGGTCCAGGACCAGGTCGTGAGTCTGCGGTTCGTGCAT